>WFOZ01000150.1 GCA_015487825.1 Planctomycetaceae bacterium | reverse complement strand
GGCGATGGCAGTAAGATCTTCAAAAGGCAAACCCTCACGACCACGAATAGCTCGCCATTTTCCGTCGCTTTCAAGCAGACTCAGCCCCACAGGAGTAGCCAGCCAAAGCCGGCCCTTGCTGTCGAGTTCCATGTCTCGGATATCAGTCGCCAACGGGCCATTGATTCCGTACGATTCGTGCCGAACCGGCTTATTGTCTGATACCGATTGATGATAGAGTCCATGATCGGTCGCAATCCAAAGAGTGTCGCCTGCTCGGACGGTCTTTCGGGTTCCATTCAGATCGATGTTTAGAGAATCTGTTTTTGTGAAATCTGCCAGGGCGGTTTCCGGTTTGAGCGAAGTCCAATGCCGTTTTTTTTCGAGCTGATAAATTTCACCTCGGTCTGTTTTTGCCTGGACGATATTCCCTTTGACCACGACAGCCACCAACGGTTGTTTCTCTGCCGCTGCCGGAAGTGAATGCCGTCTATGTTCGATGAACGGAGCAACCTTAATCGGCAAAGAACCTGGTTTACGTCGAAAGTTTGCCCGTGGGTCATCATCGTCATCCAATGGCGGGACAACATTGCTGATTGGAAAAGGGAGATTGCTATAGTCTTCTGCCAATACGTTGTTCAGAAAAAAACTCAGCACAAGATAAACGAAAACAAAACGGCCCATTACATCTCTCCACAGAAATTCAAAACGATGGCAGGAATAAAGGTGATGACTTAACAGAAATTGAGAGGGGGGGGATCGTCAATTTCTGCAGGGGAATTCTATTAAGGAATGAAAGTGCAAACAGAAATATCTACTCTCCGTTTAGTTGCAGGTCAGTTTTTCGGAGAGGGAGGGAATTCAGGTTGCTGAACAGTTATTGATTTTCAGCACCTGTTGATTTCGTGAATTCATTCCATTGTTTTTCCAGGAATTTTTTTTCACCTTGTCCCGGGTGGATCATAATCAGATAGTGAAATGAAAGTGATTTCCCGGATTTCAAATTGTAGGCACTATGAAAAATCGGCGTCTGGATCAATTCATTCGGCATCGAAGAAACGTGCCATACGGCAGGAAAACGAAGATTGCCGGGGTGGTCAAACAGAGTTGCGCCGGCTGTTTTTCCATCTTTGAAATCAAGAGTTATATCCATCCAGCGAGCCTGTTTACCATGCATTGTTTCTAATTCACTTTTTTTCTTCTGGTCTGCTTTATTCGTAACACTTATCCCTTCGCTGTTGAGAAGCGTCCACCGGTTGAGTTTGTCGCGATGGATGACTCGAAATTGCAGGCCGGCGTAGCCTCCCCACGGCTTCCCGCCTTCTTCGCCTAAAATTGGCGTCCGATCAAGAACTGCCCCCTGTGGCCCGGCAGTGAAGTTGCCCTGCCAGTCAATCTGATATCGTCCTTTATTATCGGGAGCACTTACAACAATAGTTCGTTTCTCGGTCAGCACTGCAGGTTTCCCATCCGGATGGTAACTGAGTTCGAGTTCGAACCGAGCGGAAAAATCTTTGCCCGGGAAGACTTTCACAGCAGTCACTTCTGTATGCCCCATTTCTTTATCCGGCCAGCGACTTAATCCTTCCGGCCATGACCAATAACCTTCCAGGCCGTTAATCTTTTTCCAGGCAAAACGTAACCCGCGGTGCCAAAGATGATCACCCGGGCGCAGGTCGGTTAAAACTGTTCCGTCCAATGTTCCCAACGGGTGAAAATACGGGCAGCCTTTTTCGCGGCCATCTTGCAGATGATTGAACTGCCAGACAACTCGCCCATGATTCAGCAAAGCCAGAGAAGCAGTTGTTTTCTTCCATGAGTAGACAGGCTTTCTGTTTTCTGCCGCAGGGAGAACTCTGGTGGTGAATAACCCGAGATTCAACAGAACAACTGCCATCACAAATCGCTGCTTGCTGAATTGAAACATGCTGTATTTTTCCTCTGCTTAAAATGAAGTATCGAAGATACGTTTTACTGGCCTTGGGCTTTATCGAAATCGAAGCGGATCGCACGATCGGTAATGATTGTGGTGATCAAACCGGAATTCACTTTCCCGCTGGCAATTTTAATCGTGAGGTGATTGGATCCTGCACGCATTTTAATCGTCCCTTGCCAAAGTTTCTTATGTCCATCTCCGACTGCTAACGCCAGTTTGACAGGTTGACCATTGTGCCAGAGATTGATGTCATTGTTCGTATTGAAAACGAGTCGGGCAGTTTGTTCCCGAGGGGAAGCGTAAGGTACATAGCAGAACAGTTCGTTACCCGGTTTAGAACCGAGAAGCGAAGTCAGATCCAGATAATTATCACCACTGGCCGGAACAAGCTGCCAACGTACCTTGCCCCCATTGGGGCCGGACCATGATTTCTGCAAGTCGATTTGGCTTGAAGCATCGTAGGTCCCATCGCTCAATGGTCCCAAAAGATAATACTGACCGACAGTGCTGACCGGCTGACGAAGTGTTGCCATGTATTCGGTCAGGTCAGCGATATCCTGCTGCGTCATTGTGTCGACCAGATTTTCCGGCATGATCGAAATGCTTTGTGCTTTTTTCAGTTCGATCTCTTCGGCAGGAATTTCAATCCGTTGCCCCTGTGCAGTTTTGAGCACGACCCGATTTGCAGTCTCTTCAGTTATCAACCCGGTTAGTACGCGACCATCTTCTAAAAGCAGTGTGTACGAAACATAATTGTAGTTGATTGCGCCGTTGGGATTGAGAATATGGTACAGCATTTCTCGTTTGCCGTATTTGGTTCCAATGGAAGAGAGATCAGGCCCGATCCAGTCGCCGATTCCCTGCACACGATGACAACTGGCACAGGAATTGTTCCCTTTTTGATGGAACAGGTCGCGTCCTTTTTTACTATCTCCCTGCAATGCAAGGACTTCGTTGAGGTCGATAATTTTCTTGCCATTTGCTTTCTCAGGAAGTGAAATTTTTTCGTGTGCAATTTTTCTAATTTGTCGATCCGCATGATTGAGCAACAGGAACGTGACCTCGCTTTTCAGAGCCTCATCAATTTGTTTTTTGTCATGCAATACCAGTAAACGCCGTGCGCCCTGCGGTGTAGCAGCAAGCAGTTGAATGGCGTGGCGTCGAAAATCGAGGGGATACTGTTTGTTACTGAGTACCTCCTCAAGCAGTTTTCTGGCTTCATCGCCCTGGAAGTCACTTATTGTCGACAGCGCGGCCAATGCGAGCGGTCCTCCCTGCGATTTCCCTTTTGCCTGTTCCAGCAACTGACCAGCCATTGCACGTACTGGTTCGTATCGCAGTTTTCCCAGCGCCTCCAAAGCGGTAGCGCGGGTAGAAAGTTCCTGCTGATTATTGCTAACTAATTTCAGGAGTTCTTCACCATATCCGCTGCTTCGACTGCGAGCGATAGATTTGATCGCTGCAACCTGTAAATCGTCACGGGCAAGGGCGATGTTGAACATCTTTTGCGTCTTTTCGGTATTTCGCATCGGTTCCCAGACGCCTGCCAGTCTGGGGCCAAGCAATCCCAGGATTTCACGTTGTCGCTGTGAATCGTCGATGGCAAGAAACCTGTCAATCAGTAGTCCCGCTGCCTGCGGATCATCGATTTCGTTGAGAGCCATATCCGTCCCGCGTACAATATCGGGGGCAGGGATTTTTTCCAGGATCGCACGCAATGCCGGTAGTGCCTCTTTGCGTCCGAGTTCCCACGCCAGACCGATCAGCTTTGATGCCCCGTTCGCGGGTGGTAATTCGTCGTCGATATGCAGGAAGGCATCGTTGGTTGTGATTGGATAATAAGGAGGCAATGCCACAGACTGATTTTTCCTGCAATCTGACAACGCGTTTTCGGTTAGCAGGGTAAACAGTTCCTGCAGAAACTCTCCCTCACGATGCTTTAACGCCAGATGCAATGCTTCGGCATAGTATCGATCACGACCATCCCAACTGGCGGCCAGTTTTTTCAGAGCGTTACCTGCTTTAGGTGTTTCGACGTTTCGCAGTGCCAGAATCAACTCGCGCCGTACTCCGGCATCTGTGTCATCAACCAGCGGCAAGATGTCGCTCATTACCTGAACTGCGCGCGGCTCAACCCTTTTCGCGGAGTCTGGCTCAACGACCGATTCCCGTGCTAAATCGCGAGCCAACAGGCGTAACGCCAATTCCCGAATTTGTGCATTATCGTTTTTTAACGCAGCCAGCAGATCGGCTTTGCCTGTTTGTGGCAGTTCAGCTAAAAGGAACAGAGCGCGGGCAGATTCGTGTGGACGTCCTTTTTGAAACAGTGACATCAACAGATTCCGTGATTTTTTCCCTTTTTCCAGCAGACTTTCCCGGGCTGCAAAACGTGTCACAATATTGGGCGATTTAAGTGCAGCAATCAATCCTTTTAGAGATGTAAAATCTGTAGAATCGGCACGCAGTTTTGATCCAACAGGTTTGAGTTGATAAATTCGACCGGTATCCTGATCAGAAAATCGATTGCCTCCCACGCCGGCATCGTACCAGTCACAGATGAACAACGAACCGTTTGGAGCAACCGTTGCGTCGACCGGTCGAAACCAGCTGTCTTCTCCGCTGAGCAGCACACGATATTCAGTGCGAAACCCGGCCCCGTGTCGTACAAGTGGATGATAGTTAACCTGATGCGTACCGGCATCCAATTGAATTACCGCACCGTGAAACTCTTTCGGGAACAGGTCTGCCTCGTAGACCAGAATGCCAGCTGGGGAACCGTTGCCGGTCCCGACCAGTTTCGGCACGATACCGGGCAATTCTTCAGCTGAATGACGATTTGAACGTGCTGTTTTATAACCGTAATCACCACCATCCATCATCCAGATCATCCGGCAACCACGTAAGCCATCGTCATCGTTATCTGATGTAAAAACATGAGCAAAAGAATTGATACAGGTTTCGTAGTTGTTGCGTTGTCGATAACCAATCACTTCAAAATCAGTGCCATCAAGATTCACACGCAACGTCGTACCATACCGGTTGCTTTTCAGACGCCGGCCCGATTTGTCGGTCACATCGAATGTTGTGTCTCCCCCGTTAAGCCTGTCTGTTCCATAGCGGGCATCGCCTTGGGTGAAATAAAGCTTGCCATCGGGCCCCAATGCCATGCCGTGCAAACCGTGATCGCTGTCGATGCCGCCGAAACCGGTTAACAACGAATAACGCCGATCAGCAATGTCGTCTCCATCGGTATCTTCCAGCACAAGCAAATTGGGCGAGAGACCAACGTAAACACGGGTTCCGCAAAGCTTCCCCTCTTTCCAGATTTCCCGCACCGCCAGGCCGAGTGGTGGCGGGAAAATGTTCTCCGCAAAGATGGTCACTTTATCCGCTTTGCCATCGCCATTTGTATCGTGCAGAATCTTGATACGATCCGCCCCCGGCACACGCTTGAACTGATCTTTCCGTTTTGCCCACAGCCGATAATTCAGTCCCTCGGCGACCCAGACCCGTCCACGAGAATCGATATCCATCCCGGTCGGGTTATTGACCATTGGCTCGGATGCCCAAAGCGAAACTTCAAACCCGTCAGCCGGCTTGAGCGACTTCAGCGATTCCTGCGGAGTAACCTGCGACCACGCAATATTTGTCCCCAGAAGTATAAACAGGCCCAAAATGCAGTCGGTAAGAATCTGTCTGGTTCGCATTAAACTACTTTCTACAAATACGAAAACTTTGTATTTTGAACGGGCACTTCACCCTGCTTTGTTCCCCGAAATGCCCGGGCATTGCGGCTCAACCCGGACTTCCTCTCTCAATGCATTCGAAATATTCTTAACCGATTTGCCACGGCTTTCGATACGGACGCCGCAACATTTTGTTGGCTTCGTCGTCGTTGATGAAGACTTCTTTTTCGGGATTCCATTTCAGTTTCCGCTTCAACCGCATGGCAATATTTCCCAGATGACAAATGCTGGCTGTACGGTGCCCGGCTTCGACCGGTTCAATCGGATCTTTCCGGGATTTCACGGAGTCGAGGAAGTTCTGATAGTGATTATTGCTGACCGGCAGATGAATCTCATCGGGCTTGATCACCGAGTTTTTGATCGCATCGGATGATGCTTCGACTTCTCTCATATTGTTGACACTGAATTGAACCCAGCCTTCGGTTCCTTCAATACGGGCACCAAACCCCGGTTTCTGGGTACGGCAGATAAATTCGATGCCGTTGGCATAGCTTGCACGGAAGTCTGTTTTCATTGCCGTTGTATACAGGTGCCCCTTGGGGGGCCAGACAACTCCTTCCTGATTTTCAAATTCGACCGGGCCGGTATTATCCATGCCGAGTGCCCATTGAATAATATCCGTTGAGTGTGCTCCGGTGTTCGTTACCTGTCCTCCTGAATAATCAAGATGAAAACGAAAGCGGTACAGGCAGCGATCAATATGATACGGTGCCAATGGTGCAGGGCCGAGCCACATATCGTAATCAAATCCATCGGGAACCGGCATTTCCTTCCAACCCGGTTTGGGGCCGGCGGTGCTGCCGTTGATAATTGAAATGACTCGCTTCACTTTGCCGATACGCCCATTGCGAACCAGTTCGCACATGCGGCGGACAACTTTATTGGAACGATACTGGCTGCCTGTCTGCAAAATGCGATTATGTTGGCGGACTGCTTTTATCATCTGCTGACCATCATGAATTGTCAGCGACATTGGCTTTTGGCAATAAACATCCTTACCGGCTTCGCACGCTTTAACTGTTGCCAGCGCATGCCAGTGATCGGGGAGAACAATCATTACTGCATCGACATCATCGCGAGCTAAAACATCACGAAAATCGCTATAGGCATCGCAGCCTTTATATTTTCCTGAACGAACTTTGCCTGCGTAATATTCGTTAACTTTTTTCTGTGCCGGTTCACGCCCCAGAAAGTGCTCCGGCCTGGCATAACCGCCGCTGCCCCGATTTACATCGCAAACAGCGACAACCTGAGCATCAGCCTGTCGCAACATGCTGGGCAAATCGGCACGGCTTTGATTGCCGCATCCGATGAGAGCCACATTGATACGGTTACTCGGCGCATACGCCCCAAAAACTGAACTCGGAACAATTGCCGGAGCCACACAGGCTGCACCGGCAACCTTCACAAAGTTGCGTCGTGTTAATTTATCTGTCATATTTATTGTCCCTGCTGATAAGTTATTCGCCCTGCTGAATATTAACTTAATCGAGCCCCTTTATCTACTTTGAAGGAAATATCCATCGCCTGTGCAGGCTTTATTTCAGGGATTGAAGATGAGGAAATCTTCCGAAGAGCTTAAGGGAACTTCAATAAATTCATAAGAAGCACAGACATTCCTGTCTGTTTCGTTTGAGCAAGTCGCATTATTGGCAAACAAGAATGTCTACCCTGCGTAAATGAGTATCCCAGGTGATAGAAAATTTTTCATCCAGGTTCAACCGTGGCTAACGCTGTGGCGATGTCCAGATATGCGAATTATTTTTAGAAAACAGGCTCCAGTCATGTGCCACGACTCCACTTCCAATTCACAATAATCTTATTACACATTAGATTATTAGCATGACATTATTTCGAACAGTCATACAGAATGGTGCATCTACCCGGCCTGTGATTTGTTGCTGCACTATTCGATAAAGTGAGATCTTAAATCCCGGAAAGCAAGGCGGGCTCGGTGCTGGAATATTTCGCGACTGCCAGGCACACCCACAGGGCTGATTTTGATCTTCACTTTTCTTTTGGGAGACTTTGTAGTCGCCGGACGCAGAGCATCGGTAGCGTCTATATTAATTTGAATCGGCTGCCGCTTTTCTTTCTTCCCCCACTTAACGAATAAGCCTTCTCGTCCAACTTGAATGATCGCTTTTCCCTCTTCAATACTGATCAGCCGAGCCTTGTTTTCCTGTACATATCCTTTAAGTTTCATCACCAGGATTTCTTCATGCAACATGCAGTTCATATCGGCAATGAAAACGAAGTCCTCGTCGTCTTTACCTTTTTTTCCCGGTTTGCTTGATTCAATCTCTTCTCTTTCAAGGGCAGTTGTACGATTTCTACCTTCCCGTTTTGATTGGTACAGTGCTTTATCAGCCCGTTTAAGCAAACTGCCTAACGAATCATCGGCTTCGGAGACTGCAACTCCAAATGAAGAGGTAATTGAAAGCGACGGTACACTCTCAAATTTAAGCTTGGCAACTTCCAGCCGGAATCGTTCCGCACGTCCTGCCGCCTGCATCAATTGAAGATCGGGGCATATGATAACGAACTCTTCGCCGCCATATCTTGCTACAAATTCACTTGAGTAGGCTTCTCGCTGCAGCAACCTGGCCAGCTTAATGAGAACTTCATCACCAGCAGCATGACCATAGGTGTCGTTAATGTTTTTGAAATGATCGATATCCAGGTAGATGACAGAGAAAATACTTCCCTGTGTATCTGCCTTGAACTTTTCCATTATCATGGAAAGCTGGTTTTCCAACTCACCCCGATTGGCAACTCCGGTGAGCGCATCCCGACTAGCCTGCAATGCGAGTTCACGATATTGAGTGCTTTGCTGCTGGCTATGATTTTTATATTTACAGAACTCTGCAATGCCCTGAAATTGATTATTGAAATTTATCAAAGGCAGGCTTTGCAGTTCAACATCAAGCCATTTGCCAGCACTTCCAGGTAATTTCACATTCAAAGACGAGGACCGTTTCGTCTTTTCTACCTGCTCGTATGGATAAGCTCCTTCCGGAAACTTTTCTTCAAACGGATCAGCTATCGGAAATAACTCGGGCGACCAGCTTACCGGGACAGGCTCCTGTTCTTTATGTCCATAAAGTGACTGGACACCTCGGCTGATCAGAACAATTTCCCGGTTTTCATCAGTAATTAATATTCCATCGAAAGAAGATTCCAGAGAGTATAAGTCCGTAAAGACGTTACATAATGAAGCGATGGCAAGAGTTCCCTCCAACTCGCTCTGATTTCCCGCTGAGTTATTTTGATTTGAACCGGAGCGAATTTGAGAGAGTATATCCGGTTTGAGCCAGCGGGTAAGTGCAGTAACCATATTCGGATCAAATTGTTTCCCGGCCTGTTCGTTGAGGTAGTCAATAATTTCCAAGTGAGTAAATGCTTTACGAAAAACCTGATCACGAGAAAGCGATTCGTAGACATCTGCAACAGCAAGCAACCTTCCTGCCAGCGAAATTTCCTGCCCCAGTTCCCGGGTTTGATCTTCCAGAAAAGAATAGTGCATCCGTGATTCAATAATCGCTTGTCGCAGGTTCGGATTCACATGGCAAATCTGGAGAATATCGTTCGCTATTTCAGTACTCAAGGCCATCAGCGAAGTTTCATCGCCTGTGAATTGCCCCGGCTTATAAAGAATATGATCCGGAATACCAATTTTACCGATATCATGCAGCAATGCGGCAACTTCCAGAAGGTGTACCGTTTCTTCATTCCAGTACAAATGACTCGCCAGCCCGACGGCCAGTTGGCCAACTCGCTGTGAGTGCAGAAAAGTGTTCCTGTCTCGAAAATGAAGGGCAGACACCAGATCTCGCAATATCGACCTGGAGATAATACTGGTTGAATCCCGCTCATGCAGTTTCCTGGCTCTTTGATACAATTCCACAATCGCCAACAGGCCGCGTGAAGTACTTGCAGCAGCACCAGGAGCTGCAGCCGGGTTATTTATCGATGGTCTTTCAACAGCTTCTACTAACATTGAGTCCATTCCTCGATTGACTTGTTATAGTCACCAGTACAACTTTGTATGCTCTCATTAATTTGCGAAAGAGACAAATTAAAGAAGCTCGAATAGAACCATGAGCCTGAGGAAACTTAGGTCACTTCTGGCCAGTTGCAAATTCTGAGTAGTATAAATTCAAAGCAATGGGAAGATTGAGCCAGTCGTGACGATTAGATGGAATGAAAGCATCTATTTAATTATCTGGTTGATGCCTGTTGGAGTTCACTGAATAGTTGCGAATAAATTTACATGCCAAAAGTAAAAAGGGGCAGTAATGATAGAGCCTCCCCGCACGCCCTTTCAAGGTATTCATTGATGTTACATCGACAATGGAAAAGCTGGTTGTTTATCTCGCTTGGAGTAATCTTTCTGTGGGGCATATTTAATTATCGTGATCAGTTTTCTCTGACTACGATTGCTAAACAGGAGATGTTGTTGCGCGAATATCACTCCCGGCATATGGTGAGCAGCTATGTGATCGCGTTTGTCATCTATGCCGTTGTTACCGGGACATCATTTCCGGGAGCGGTTGCGTTGACGCTGATTTGTGGCTGGATATTTGGCTTGATCCCGGGCGTAATTCTGGTCAGCTTTGCATCAACCACAGGCGCGACGTTGGCATTTTTAACGAGTCGCTTTTTCTTCAGAGACCTGGTGAAAACGACATTCAGTAAATATCTGGAGAACTTCAATCAATCTTTACAGAAAGAAGGAGCGTTTTACCTATTCTCACTACGATTAATTCCGGCTGTGCCATTTTTTGTGATCAATCTGGTCATGGGCCTCACGCCGATGCGCACACGAACATTCTGGTGGGTCAGCCAATTGGGAATGCTGCCCGGAACCATCGTTTATATTTACGCCGGCTCAACAGTTCCAGCAATGAGTGAACTGGCCGAAAACGGACTGGGTGGAATAATGACACCACAACTCTGGTTTGCTTTTGGACTCCTGGCAATTTTCCCATATTTCATCCGGCGGCTGCTGGCATCGGTGTCAAAACAATAATTACTATATTTCGTGTAGAATGACCCGCAAGGCCAACGTTTCAGTTTTATTCACATCAGAAAACCTCCACTAATTCAAAGAGAACGCAGACATTCCTGTTTGTTTCGATTGAGCATGCTGTATTATAGGCAGATAAGAATGTCTACCCTCCGCTTGGGCTCTTATCAATGAAATGCTGCGCAAAAGTGGCAGAATTTTTGATAGCCACAGAGGGCCCAGAGGAATAGATTGAAAGATTTTGAAGTAACCCAACACCACTTTTTCAGGTTTTGATTATTTGTGTTATTTCGTAACTATTCAGCGTTGGCGTAGGGTCCGCTATTGCGGACCACCGCAGAAATAGGAGGATCCACTTCCCATCGTGGTCCGCAATAGCGGACCCTACAAATAACCTTAATTTCTGCAATAACCAAACATTGCTGAATAGCACCTTTTTCACCACATGAACAGGCTGGTGT
>WFOZ01000149.1 GCA_015487825.1 Planctomycetaceae bacterium | reverse complement strand
CTGATGCTCACATTCCCTCCCGGAAATGCTCTGTGTTGGGATACGCTCCGCTATCCCAACCTACAAAAAATCACCACATTCACCCACACTACGTCACTGGGCCAAAGCGTTTTATCAACTGAAGCGCAGCCAAGGAATGAAGCACCACGCAGCCGTCAGAGCGTTGGCATACAAGTGGATGCGCATCATTTACCGCCTGTGGAAAACCAAAACGATCTACAATGAAAACCAATACATCCAAAGACTAAAAGCAACCGGCAGCCCGATTGTCAATTTTCTGGAAAATCCATAAAATGAAAAAATTAAGAGTTGAAAAAAAACTCAGATGTCTACTCGGCTACATGGCTGCTGTAATATTCATCTTTGATTTTATCTAGAACTTTCCGTGCAGACTTTTCGTCCCCTTGAAGCGTCAAGTTATAAAGCCTTCTTATTTTACGAAAACGTATAGTGCGGATTGGTTCTTTTGTTGACCTTAAATAATTCAATTGTTTTTCGCTTGAAAAAGCCCACAGACTCTCTCCATTGATGTAAGTAATTGAGCTTTTTCCTTCTCCATATATGTCCCGGAACTGAGTAATAGGCGCCCGTACCCAGATATGGTTATGGTTATTTCCGTACTGACTGAGGTACCATAGGTGACATTCGGTTTTAACTGTAGAATCTGTGATAGGTATACCAGCAATGTGGCGAGTGAATCTGTATAATCTGCACTCTCCGCATGTGTACATGTTGTATTCCACAAGGAGGACACGTATCAATAAAAGGATTGTGATAATACATCCTATTGTCAGTATTATACCGGAAAGTCGTCTAGCTTGTTTGGAAACAAATATATATTTACTTCTGGTCATTGAATCCACCGTTATTTGCAGCACCGAATACGAATAAGACGAATAAAAGGGGTCAGGTCTCTTTTATGTCGCCATAACATGCAATCAATGTCAGGCACGGCTTGATTTACCGTGTTCACTCCTGCCAGCCTTGTGATCTTTTGACCGCTCGGTGCCAATCGGTGAGGAGGGTGTTGGATTGTTCTGTTTTTATTTGAGGTTTGAACTCTTTATCGAGTGCCCATTTTTCTGCGATTTCTGCCTGTGATTGCCAAAGGCCTACTCCGAGTCCGGCCAGATACGCGGCCCCGAGTGCGGTTGTTTCCTGGATGGTGGGGCGATGAACTGCGGTTTGTAGAATGTCTGCCTGGAACTGCATGAGGAAGTTGTTCGCGGTCGCTCCGCCATCAACGCGAAGTTCTGCCAGATCGATTCCGGAATCCCGCTTCATTGCATCAAGAACATCGTACGTTTGATATGCAATCGATTCCAATGCGGCCCGGGTGATGTGCGCCTGGGTCGTGCCTCGTGTCAGGCCGATCATCATTCCTCTGGCTTGTGCATCCCAGTAGGGGGCACCGAGTCCGACGAAAGCAGGGACGAAGTAAACGCCGCCGGTATCTTCTATGGAAATGGCAAGGGCTTCGGTCTGTTCTGCGGAAGAAATTATTTCGAGGCCATCCCGTAACCACTGAATGACCGCCCCTGCGATGAAGATGGAACCTTCCAGACAGTAAACGGTTTCGCCATTGATCCGCCAGCCGATTGTGGTGAGTAATCCGTTTTCAGATAGACGGGGCTTGTTGCCAATGTTCATCAGCATGAAACAACCGGTGCCGTAAGTGTTTTTAGCCATACCCGGTTCAAAACAGATTTGTCCGAATGTCGCAGCTTGCTGATCTCCTGCAACACCTGCAATAGGAATTGACTTGCCGAAAATATCCGGAGACGTTTCTGCAATCACGCCACTGGAATCAACCACTTCCGGCAGCATCACACGAGGCACGCCGAGTATTTTGAGTAGTTCATCAGACCATTGCTGCGTATTGATATCGAACAGCAACGTGCGTGATGCGTTGGAGATATCCGTCACGTGCGATTTACCACCGGTCAGTTTCCAGATAAGAAATGAATCGATCGTGCCACAAAGAATTTCTCCTTTCTCTGCGCGGGTTTTTAATTCAGAATCGTTTTCCAACAGCCAGGTCAGCTTGGTTCCGGAGAAGTAAGGGTCGAGTAGCAGGCCGGTCTTTTCGCGGAACGTAGATTCCAATCCTTCCGATTTGAGGCGATCACAAATTTTACTCGAGATTCGAGATTGCCAGACGATGGCATTGCCAATAGTTTTCCCGGTTTCGCGTTCCCAAAGCACAATTGTTTCGCGCTGATTGGTGATGCCAATCGCTGCGATCGATTCGACATTAACTTCGGACTGTTTCAATGCATTTTGAGCAACGGTAATTTGCGAGGTCCAGATTTCTTCCGGATCGTGTTCGACATGACCAGGTGTCGGAAAGATCTGTCGAAATTCCTGCTGGTCTGTTTCGACCGGTTGCCCCTGCGAATCAAAAAGAATCGCCCGGCTGGAGGTTGTTCCCTGATCGAGAGCAAGAATATATTGAGACATTTTTATCGCTTTCCCTGTTTATCGTTGTGTAAAGCTGGATTCAAATATTGTTATGCATTGATTGGTTTTTGGCATCAACTTAACAAAAAGTGCAAATTTCAGGTAACCAGAAGTCTATTTTGGTGGATGTTTTCAGGGCAAACCAGCGTCATTGGGCACTTTTTGTGATTTCAACGAATTTTGTTACGTTTGAAAATGTATCCCGATTCGGCATTGACTATCAGTTTGCGAATGGTCACTATTGAGCGTGTGATGCTCATCGCTGGGAAGTGTTTTGTTCAGCAGCACCGCATTAGTTTTTTTTGAGAAAGAGTTGAGACGATGGCAGAAGGTACGATTAAGAAGTTGACTGACAAGGGATTCGGATTTATTGACGTTGGTGGAGGAGGCGATTTGTTCTTCCACATGTCTAACCTCGAAGGGGTTCGCTTTGACGATCTCCACGAAGGCCAGGCGGTTGCTTTCGAAGAAGGAAGCGGACCAAAGGGACCACGCGCTGAAAACGTGCGACCAATATAGTTCCTTGCGGAACTTGGAATTTGCAGGTGAGGCAGTTTACTGACTGAGCCTGCTGTATGCTTATCAAAATACTCCGGTAGCGCAGTGCGATGCCGGAATGTTTTGTATGTTGGAGGATGCGACATTTACTGCTGGAAAATTGTTTTATTCAGCAATGTCGCAAAGTATTTTTTTGAGAATGTAGAAGGTATTGAGACGATGGCTGAAGGTACAATTAAGAAGTTGACTGACAAAGGTTTTGGATTCATCGACATTGGTGGAGGGTCTGATTTGTTCTTCCATATGTCTAACCTTGAAGGAGTTCGTTTTGACGATCTTCATGAAGGTCAGGCAGTTTCTTTTGAAGAAGGAAGTGGCCCCAAAGGGGCTCGTGCAGAAAATGTACGGCCTGCTTAGTTTCTGATGGAGTCTGTTTAACTGTGAAATGAGCGAAGTCCTGAAGTGGGTTTTGTCTGTTTATTGCGGATAAATGAGATTGCCTGAATTGGAACAATTGAAGATGCCCAGATATCTTGTTTAAGATATCTGGGCATTATTTTTTATCTTTCCGCTGTTGTTTTTAGAACCTGGGAGTCTGGTCGAGTGTCTGAGGCTGAAACTTCTGCTGAATCATCTTCCGAAAAACCGAGGCAATTGCGGCTTGATCAATTATTACAGTTGGTAGGAATTACCCAAACCGGCGGCCAGGCAAAATTTCTGATTCAAGGGGGTGAAGTCGCTGTCAATGGCGAGATTGACACCCGACGGAAACGAAAACTTTCTGTTGGAGATGTTGTTCAATTTGATGGCCATGATTTTTCGGTGGATGACTATTTATAACAATCCTGTCCGGATCATGACCATCAAAATTCCATCGCCAGGCAGTAATTCTATGACACATTTGAATTATTCTGATGGTTCTTCGCAGAATTTTAACCATAAGAATCGTTAATTAAATTGATGAAAGTGCTTACGAGTTCATGAAAGCGTTAGCAAAAAGTAAAGCCGAAGAAGGCTTGTGGCTTGTGAATGTTGAGCAGCCGGAAATCAGTATAAATGATGTACTGATTCAAATTGATCGCACGGGTATTTGCGGAACTGACGTGCATATCTACAACTGGGATGCGTGGGCACAAAAAACAATTCCGGTACCAATGGTTGTTGGACATGAATTTGTGGGCAAAATTGTTGAAGTCGGTTCGAATGTTGTTGATTTTCGCATTGGTGATATTGTCAGTGGCGAAGGTCATGTCGTGTGCGGTCGTTGCAGAAACTGCATGGCGGGGCGACGTCATTTATGTGCAGACACCAAAGGGATTGGCGTCAATCGCCCTGGCGCTTTTGCTGAATATCTTTCGCTGCCAATGACCAATGTGTGGCATCACGACCACCAGATAGATCGCGATGTTGCCTCCATCTTCGATCCGTTTGGAAACGCCGTGCATACCGCACTTTCGTTTCCGGTTCTCGGAGAAGATGTACTCATTACCGGAGCAGGACCAATTGGCTGTATGGCAGCTGCAGTCGCAAGACATGCCGGGGCACGATTTGTTGTTGTGACAGACATCAATCCCTGGCGGCTTGAACTGGCAAAAAAAATGGGAGCCACTCATACCGTCGATGTACGAAGTCGATCGATTGATGATCTTCAGAAAGATCTTGGGATGCAGGAAGGCTTTGATGTCGGGCTGGAAATGTCAGGCAATCCTCAGGCGTTTCACGATATGATTGATAACATGTCTCACGGCGGAAAAATCGCGATGCTCGGCATTCCTGAAAAAGAGATGGCAATTGACTGGAATAAAGTTGTCTTTAATATGTTGTCCATCAAGGGTATTTACGGTCGGGAAATGTACGAAACCTGGTATAAAATGACGGTGATGATACAGGGTGGTCTTGATATCTCGCCGGTCATAACACATCGTTTTCATTACACCGAATTTGAAAAAGCATTTGAGGTGATGCGCTCTGGAAATTCCGGTAAGGTGATTCTTGACTGGAATTCGTAATCAACCAAGATAGACAGAATTATTTTCGATGACACATTCTCCGCTGGATCAGGTTTCCATTCGTGCTACTTGTGCTGATGATGTTGAAGCCTTGTCAAAATTTATTATCCCTTTTGTTGATGACCGCCGATTGCTCCCACGCACAAGTGAGGAGCTGAGCCAGCTTGTAGAAACAGGATTTGTTGCTGAAATCGAAGGGCAACTGGTCGGGTTCGCTGCGTTGGAAATTTATTCAGCCAAGCTGGCCGAAATCCGCAGCCTGGCTGTTTCCCCGATTCATCAGGGATTGGGGATCGGGAAAAAACTTGTGGATCGCTGTGTAGAAATGGCTCGGGAGAATAAAGTTCTTGAAGTGATGGCGATTACATCCACCGAAGAATTTTTCCAGGGCTGCGGTTTTGATTTCATCCTTCCCCGCGAAAGAAAAGCTCTTTTTTTGGAAACGTATCAGCATTCTGAAGACTCGCACTGATCTATTCTTCAGGCATTAAAATGCCCGGTACATTGGTCCGCTCTAAACTGCTGTAGCCAAGATTGAATCCTGATTGAAGATGCACTGGTAACAGACTCCAAACTACTTCACTCTTATTCATATTTATTTAGCTGGACAGCGCCAGGTTCAGAGTCAATATTGAACTAACATGTTCTCACAAAACAAGTTGTGGCAAGTGGCTGCCTGAGTATTCTATATTTTGACTTTGAAGCGTAATTTGTTTAACAAAATGGGTTACAGGATATTTTACCGTAAGTCTGGCGCTGTCCAGCTAGTTGGGAAAGCGGATTTCAAAAAATTGAATCGATCAAAGTTGCAATCAGCCAGTTGAACTGGCAGTTCCTCATCTGTAGACTGACCTCCGGTTGGTAAAGCTGTATTTGTATCAGTTACTCGTCAGTTTAATCATGTAATGCAGAACTACTATCTGCGGCCATCAGATGCAATATACCTGCATCATAGGTTATTCGCATGTTGCCAGGCTCTTCGTCTGTTCCGCAGCGGAAGTTAGGAATTGCGCAAATGATAAAATTCTACCGGCTGACCAATGTGCTTACTTCTATTTTTATCATCATTGGCTTATCAACGCACACGCCGGTGCGGGCAGGGGATACGAGACTTCTGAAACGAAACCTGGAAGTGCCGTTCTGCTACTTGCGGGCCGGAATTCGATCCTGGCCAGTTTTCAATCATCAGTTGAAACAGGGCGATGCCGTGAAATTGACGGCGCGGCGCAAAGGCAAAGTTCTCGATAGCGGTGAGAGGCTTGAGTTTGACAGATTGTCTGTATCGATTTCCATGCAAGGCAAACTGACTGTCGATGCGACTAAAGAAGAGAAGGAAATGCACCCGCTTCCGTTTGAACTGGAAGTCTCTTTGCATACCTCTGGCCAGTCGGTTCAGTTGCAAAAACTTCAAGTTCGGGCCGCACCGCCCCCACGTCCTGTCTCGTATCTGGCCGATTTGGTTGACGATCTGATTCGCATCTTCTGGGATCAGTCGGCAGGGCAATTTCAGGAGGTCGAGAAAAGCGGATTCGACCAATATTTCCGTCGGTTACAGGCACACGGTGTCGAACGTTTGATCGTGTGGCAAAGTCCGTTTCCGTTTACAGTCGATGAGGGTCGCTTGCCTGAAAAAAATTGGTTACGTTACCAGAAGCAGGCACGGGCAATCCTCGATTGCGAAGAGCTGACACGCGGCATGGCTGGTAGTAAACTCCCGCCCTGGAAGTGGATGCGAATGACGATGCAATTACGCCTGACGCCCGGGTTTGGCGAGATGCTCAGCCGCAGCGCGGCCGATCACGGGATCAAGTTGACGGCAAGTTTTCGCCCGTTCGAACCAGCTCTAACGAAATACTACGAGGTGCCAACATTCGATGAAAACGGTGACTGGCTATGGGGATTCCTGCCAGCAGCGGTACCAACCGTGAATTACCAGCCACAGCACGTATGCTTTGCCAACTTTCGCACAATTCTGAAAAAGATGGGCCGAGAGAAAGAGGCAAAGCTGGCGAGCATCGAATTCACACACGTTAGTAACGCCGAGGAACTGGCAAACCGGTTCGCACAGGGCAAATCCGGATTGCGCATCGTGGCATCACATTTTCCTCCGATTGCAGCCGAGTCGTTTGTGCTGGTTCGCGATGCCAATGGCGATTTCACACTGAAACGATACCGTGAGATTGCCGAGCAAGCAGAAGGGCGGCAGATCGAGTTGTCCGATTTTGAGGTCTCGGTGCATGACAAAGTTGTACGTATCAGTAAACTGCAGGTGCCCGATGGCTATCGATTCCTGATCGTCTCGCGCAAAGGCGAATCGACTGAGATGATTCAGGCTGATGTTGGTCATCCGATCATTGCTCAATCACTTGCGGGGAATCGGTTAGGGCGAATCAATATCTATCGTGTTTTTGATCCGTCTGATTCCAATGCATCGCTGACACGTATTGCGGGAATTACGTCGGGTGGTTCGTATCGGACAACATTTCAGGCTATTGTGAACAGCATCGACCAATTGGGGGTCAAGCCTGTGCCGCAGCGTCTCGCCCGGTTGAGCTTCGTGGTTGATCTTGGGGCCAACTGGTCCGTCGAGATGCTGGACTTCGAACGTGACGCCGCTCGCCGTATTGCCATTACCCAATTGAAAACGGTATTGGCGCATAGTGCATTCGACGAGATTTTCATCAACACACGCTCACACTGCCAGTTGGCCGGTACCATGGCTGACGATTCGAACGGCGACGGTGGGCCGGAGCCTTTGGAAAACTATCGACTCAAACGCATTCCGTACCGCCACCTGGGGATCGATCTCGCTTTTGCACCGATCTCGCTGGCATCAAACCCGCGCATGATTGCTCTGGCATCGAAAGTGGATTCAGTCGAGCAGATCACCGCCTGGCAGGATAACGAATGGCTCGGCTCCTGCCAGTCACCCAGCAGTCCCTTCGCATGGCGTTACGAGCGAAACCGAGCGGTGGCTAACGGGGTGCGACAATTGCTGGTAGATCTTGGACGCGAGTTTCCAGGCGTCCGCATCCGGGCAGTGATTCCACCTGGTGAAAACGCGCCCCATGCTGTGCAGCAGGGTTTGGTAAAATTGCCTAAGCCCGATGGCGGTTTCTACGGACGTGATTATTATCGGCACATCCGAAGTTCACTGAATCACATACCGGCTATCGGCGAAGGCATGGCAATGGTCGACCTGAGAGGGCTTTCGGTTGAACCGGTCTTCCTCGGCATTCGGTATGCACCTGATGCAGCACCGCTTAAACTGTACCTGCGCGAGAACTTCCGCGACATGGCCGGCAACCGTGGCTCAACCTTTCGCGGCCCACGCAGTTTCTTTTACGAAGCGCAGGAAACACTGCGTGCTAAAAATAAAGATGCAATGCGAATAAAACGTGAAGAGATCATTCGCCACTTGCTTTCGCATCAAGATGAAATCAGAGAAGTCATCCTTTACGAAGCCGCAGACTGGACCTATTTCCTGCCGTTGTCCGATCCGAACCAGTGCGGACACGATTACCTGGACGCGGATGACCCCGCGGGGAATTAAAGGAAAGCATTGCTGTATTTTCTTTGTGTTCAAAGCTGATTGCCTCCTCCAGATTCCAGCCTCATATTTTTCTTTGCTTCAATACCAGCAGCTGTGTGAATGAAATACAGACCACGCCGTCCAGAAAATGCTCCTCAATATGCGACACCTGCCAGGGAGTGAAATTCATATCCTGACTGAATGCTTCACAATGCCATTTCTGACTACGTGGACCGAGAGCAGGAGAGATTATCGTTTTTCGTAAACATCAGATTGATATTCTATTCGCAGAAATTGCTGTCGGTGAATGCTGCGTAGTACCTCATATTGCGACACGGTCAGGGCCATGAGCCGAGACATTCTTTACTGATCTGTTTATACTCAATCTCAATTGCTGCAACGAATTAGTCTTGCGTTGGAGTTTGAGAATGTCTGGATACGATGGATTTTATCATTACTTGCCAATTGCCGATCACGACATGGAGCTTGGGCTTTATGTTACCGGTTGCGGTCACGGTGTAATCCATCCCGGGCAGGACTATCCCCCCGAAGAACATCCAAGAATCTATCAGTTTTCCTGGAACGCAGGACGCGAGTTGCCGGAGTTTCAGATTATTCTCATCACCGATGGCGAGGGCGAATTTGAATCGAAAGCAACAGGAACAGTCGAGATCAATTGCGATACATTGCTTCTTCTGTTTCCCGGTGTGTGGCACCGTTATCGACCGCTGCGTTCAACTGGATGGACAGAACGCTGGATTTCGGTGCATGGCGAGTTCATGCACCGCCTGTACTCGGCTCAGTCAATTTGTCCATCGCGGGCTACGCTTGCTTTGGAGGATCGCGAGACGATGGTGAATCTCTTTGATCGAGCGTTGGATCGCGTGCATGATAATCCGGTTCATCATACACCGTTACTTTCGATAAGTGCATTAGAGATCCTTGCGACGGCAATCGATTTAACGAGGAAGTCCGACGATAGTTCGGCGGTTCATTTTACAACGCAAGGAGAAGACATCGACGATCCTCTGGTTAGTCGCGCATTGGATTTGATATGGACTCGTAGCCATCGTCCACTGTCGGTCGATCAGCTTGTTTCGCAACTCCCCACGACACGCAGGACACTCGAACGTCGATTACAGGCGGTATTAGGGTGCAGTATTCTGGATGAGATCAATCGTTGCCGCCTGACACGTGCGAAGCGATTGTTAACAGAAACCAATTTGCCGGTGAAGTCGGTTGCCTATCTTGCGGGTTTCAGTAGCCATGAACGGTTGCGAAGGCTAATGGTCAATCGCGAAGAATGTCCTCCCGGCGAATACCGCAATCGAACCCGCAATAATTGAGACAGGTTCCCAGAGGTAAGAAACAATGTCCAATAATCCTGCACTTGGTGTGTTGCTACATGCAATCGGCGGCTTAGCCGCAGGCAGTTTTTATGCACCGCTGAAGAAAGTGCAGCGCTGGTCGTGGGAAAGCTATTGGCTTGTCATGGGATTGGCGGCATGGCTGGTGGTGCCGTGGAGTGTTGCTTTGCTCACAACGCCCGACCTGTTCAAAGTTCTCGCAGCCAGTCCTGCTAAAGCATGGACGTTGTGTGTATTGTTTGGGCTGTTGTGGGGAGTAGGCAATCTGACGTTCGGACTTTCTGTGCGATACCTTGGCATGGCACTTGGCTATTCTATCGCTTTGGGATTCTGCATGGTATTTGGAACGTTGGTGCCTCCTGTTATGGCGGGGGAACTCGGAACGATTCTGGCAACGACATCGGGAATTATCATCTTGTGTGGAGTTGTCTGTTGTCTGTTTGGTATTGGCCTGTGCGGTTGGGCAGGACTGAGCAAGGAACGCGAACTTACCGATGACCAGAAGGGCGATGCCGTGACGGAGTTCGCTGTTGGCAAAGGGTTTGCTGTTGCTGCGGTGGCAGGAGTCCTGAGCGCTTGCTTTGCCTTTGGGCTGGCAGCAGGAAAGCCAATTGCTGAACTTTCGATTGAGCATGGCACCACCCCGATCTATTCGAATAATGCTGTTCTGGTTGTCGTTTTGCTTGGCGGATTTGCGAGCAACGCTTTTTGGTGCTTGCTTTTGAATATTCGTAACGGCAGCTACAAAGATTACAGTTTCGGTCCCGTACCTCAGCAGGCATTCAACTACACAATGTCTGCGTTGGGTGGAACAATATGGTATGGGCAGTTTTTCTTTTACGGAATGGGAACGACGAAACTGGGCGAGCAGTTCGACTTCTCGTCGTGGTCTATTCATATGGCGTTCATCATCGTATTCAGCAATCTTTGGGGGATCGCTTTTCACGAGTGGAAAGGGACGAGTCGGCAGACGCAGCGACTGGTCTGGGCGGGCATCTTCACCTTAATTTCATCGACGGTTGTCATTGGCTGCGCGAACTATCTGGGAACTCAATAACACTGGATACACTTATGATTATGAATTTACAAAAATGTCGATTGTGGTTGCTTATTGCCCTCTTGGTTGTGGGCGTCACACAAACCTTTGCAGGCGACCCGACTGAAAACGCTACGCCGCTCAAGACTGCGTTCAAGAGTCCCCCCGATTCAGCACGTCCCGGTGCCTACTGGTATTTTATGGATGGAAACCTTGACCGCGAAGCGATGACTGCGGATTTGGAAGCGATGAAAGAGGCTGGTATTGGCAACGTTATTTTTCTGGAAGTTAATGTTGGTGTTCCGCGTGGCAAGGTTGACTTCATGAGCGACCAGTGGCAGGACCTTTTCGTCCATGCGGTACGCGAGGCGGAACGACTTGGAATTGAAATCACTCTTGGTTCGGGACCGGGTTGGTCGGGGAGCGGTGGTCCCTGGGTACAGCCGCAGCAAGCGATGCAACATCTGGTCTTCAGTGAAGTTGAAGTTGGCGGACCACAGCAGTTCAACAAGGTACTGCCTGTTCCCAAACAGCGAAGTACCGTTTGGCATACGAT
>WFOZ01000148.1 GCA_015487825.1 Planctomycetaceae bacterium | reverse complement strand
GTGTGACTGTAACACCAACCGCCAACTACATTACGTATTCTTGAACAGGCTGTTTATCCTTGATTACCTGCATGCTCAAATCGGCTTGTGCAATTTCTTTTTCCGCTTCATCTTCACGTCGTAACGCAAAATAGTTTGCGACATCACGGTGCATTTCCGGTTTATTGGAATTCCATCTCCACAAGCCATTATTATCAATTGCGATATCATCGGGCAGCGTAAAATCGTGAGCCTGCAAAAACTTGAGACGCTCTACATACAGGCGATTTTTTGCCTCACCGTGCCATAAATGAATCGCTGCTCCTGGAACAAAACCAATCTGCCCCTTCACCTGAGCATGACTGATTTCAGCCTGTTGCAGATAAAACGCTTTTGATTGTTCGGAAAAAGTGTTTTTGGCATGCAGGCTTGCCCGGTGAATATCTCCTCCCCAGGCAAAAGCCATGAAGGCATCCGCTCCGCCGATGATGTCGTGGTCAAACAACCCTGTTTCATCAATCGCGTCTCTTCTTGCTGCCCAGGCCCCGCCAGTGTGGAACCACTCTTCCTGAAGCCTGCCATCTACATAACCCTTGGCAAAAGTTTCACGTGTGGTCGTTAGCTGGCCGATAGAACCTGTTTGATAAATTCGGTCACACAATTGTACGGCCCGATACTTATCCAGCAGTTGCTCTGTCTCCTGAAACCAGTTCGGATTCAAAAAGAGTAGATCAGCATCAATCCAGGCGACTTTATCGTAGTGGGCAGGCAGGCTGTTGATGCCTATGTTGAGCAGGCGTTCTTTCTGCCACATCACATTCTCAGAGCTGCCATCAAGCTGAATCGCATCAGCAATATCAAACTTGCCATCGAACGAAAGTTCAACCGTAACCAGATCGCGTCCCAACGCATTACGAAACCTGAAGTAATTGTTCAGATTACGCTTGTAGCCACACGGATTAAAAAAACAAGTCACAATTCCGAGCATCTTATCTCCTCACGGTTAAAGGTAATAAAGGGAAAAGACTTCCCCCTCTACCCTACGGGAGATGGTTGCGCAGTTGTCCTCTGTATTACTAACGGTAAAAGTTTGCGAACGGCTCGCAAATTATAGAAAAATATCAGTTTGGTTACGGCAAACAGAATGAACCAGCTGTGCAGGGACTTTTGTAAATTTCCTCGTTCCCAAGGTCTACCTTGGGAACGCAAGGGAATGAAGCTCCTGCTTCACGTCGGAACAAAAAAATCTAAAACGAACGAAAAGCACGTGGGAAGGAGGACCTTCCCAGCCGTGCGTTCCCAAGCAGGAGCCTGGGAACGAGTTGAACATGCCATTTCCGGATGAGCCTAAATTAGCCCCGACCACTCTCATTCCAACATGAACACTCGAAAATAACCAGAGCCATAACCGGCCCGGCTCGCCCTTCTGCTTCAAACTTCTGGCACTTCAAATCCTTTGCGGTATTTTCTTTTGAGAAATGCGTTGGCGACTGAGGCGTGTTCGCCGGTGAATTGTTCGGTTTCCGGATTATGGTGAAGGACCGGGCTGAGACGGATTTCGGAATCGCTCATGCTGTAGCCGTGTGCTTTGAGGTGGCTGCTCATTTGTGAAAGCAGCGATTTCCAGATCGCATCATCCGGGCTGACTTCCTGTGCCTGATCGAGATTGAAAGTTGATCCTGCACGGAAGCCGATGTTTGCCAGATTGCACCAGCCGGTCGAATCGTGCCCGACTTTGATTTCTGCTTTCAGCATCGAGGAATCGTTTGCACGGATTGCATCGATGAAATTTTGAGAGTGCGAACGGCCTGCTCCTCCTGAGAAGCTGCGGATCTTTTTCCCGGCAGAATCAAACGCAACCCCGCCGCCTCGCCTGCCCATGTAATATCCTCCTTCGCATTGGACATAGTAACCGGTTGTGACGCCACGGTACTTCAGCGTTTCTTTGGTGCCCGGTTTTGCAGGAAGATTGCTTAAGCCGATGTATGTCGGGATTTTTCCGGTATCAAAGTATGCAAAGTGGACATTAGGTGTATTTCCTGCATCGTTCCAGGCAACTCGTCCGCCGCCTGCAACAATCCGTTTTGGAAGTGTCACCTGATCCTGAAAAACAACGTTGCGAACATCATCGAGAACATGCACGCCCCAGTTTCCCATTTCGCCGGAACCGGTGTTCCAGTCCCAGTGCCAGTCGTAATGCAGTTTTTCACGATACAATAC
>WFOZ01000147.1 GCA_015487825.1 Planctomycetaceae bacterium | reverse complement strand
GGGCGGAATATGTCTGTGCAGAATTCGCTGACCTGGCGATTTTTAATTCTGATGAAGCTCGCCGACGGGTAACTGAAATAGTAAGAAAAGCTCGTCCGGATATAGTCATCACTGCTCCTCCGGTAGATTACCATTGTGACCACGAAGCGACCAGCCAGATTGTTCGCGATGCCTGTTTCAGTGCAACAGTACCGTTATACAGGACACACCAGTGGGACCCGGCTGAATACCTCGATCATATTCCTGCTTTGTATTATGTCGACCCGATTGAAGGCATCGACTATTTTGGCGATCCGATTGAGCCTCAGTTTATTGTTGATGTTTCTGAAAAAATGGAACTCAAACTGGAAATGCTGGCTTGCCATGCGTCTCAGCGGGAGTGGCTCAGGCAGATTCATAATATGGATGAATACCTCGAAAGCTGCAAACGCTGGAGTGCAGCCCGCGGAAGCGAGTTGGGCGTAGATTACGGCGAAGGCTTCCGACAGCACAAAGGGCATCCTTTTCCTCATGAAAACGTACTGGTTGAATTGTTAAAATAGTTACGATTTTAAGTAACCATTCAGTGATGGCGTAGGGTCCGCTATTGCGGACCACGATGGGAAGTGGATCCTCGTATTTCTGCGGTGGTCCGCAATAGCGGACCCTGCAAACAACCTTAATTTCTGCAATAATCAAACATCGCTGAATAGTTACAAAAAGTGAAAGAAATACAGTCATGTCAGAATTAGGTCCCCAGCCACCAGTTTCGCCGGACGACCCTGTGAATGCGGATGATGTTTCAGCCGGGAAGTTGCTGGGGGGAATGTTAAGCTTTTTCTTTCTGTATACTGTTATTTCCAGCTTGGGGGTAATCTGGTGGACATGGAAGAGTGTTGTTGGCTGATATTCCAGGGCGAAGCCTTTGTTTTTTGATGATTTATTGTGGATTTTGGTATCCCGGTGAAAATAAGTAACTTCAGGGTGTGATTACAGTTTACACAAAATTCAAAAAGCGATATACAACAGACATAGGAGCGGTAAATGCTGCGAATTGGTGTCGGAAACGGCTTCAACAAGTGGCGTCGCAGGTGAGGTATCTGTTTTTTGGCAACTGTTTTCAGGGCTGTTCTGGCCCCTGAATGTTATTATTACAACAGTGCTTTTACGCAGAAATTTCGGCTTGCAAACCGTTTCAAATTTATATTTCATACAGAATACACCTGATTGAGGAGAAGGTGAGAGTGGAAACTGAGGAAAAAGTTATTGCAATTGTCAGCGAACAGCTGAACTTCCCGAAAGAAGAAATCTCGTTAACGAGTTCTTTTACCGATGATCTGAAAGCCGATTCGCTTGACCTGGTCGAGTTGGTAATGGAATTCGAAGAAGAATTCGATATTACCATTCCGGATGATGATTACGAAAAAATTAAATCTGTTGGCGATGCCGTCAAATATATTCAAGAGAAGATCTGATTGATGCGCCGACGTGTTGTCGTTACAGGGTGTGGAGTTGTCACTTCTCTGGGCTGTGAAATTGCCGAGTTTTGGGACCGGCTCTGTGCTGGAAAAAGTGGTATTGGGCCGATAGAGCGGTTTGATTGCTCCGATTTTAAAGTTCGTTTCGGAGGTGAAGTCAAGCCGTTCAGTGCCGATGAGCATATCGAGATCAATGCGAAGGAAATCCGTCGCATTGATCGGTTTGTTCAATTTGCTTTGGTGGCTGCTCATAAGGCCGTCAAGCAGTCTGGTATCGAGTTAGACCAGGGCGATCCGTATCGTCACGGTGTTCTTATCGGTAGCGGAGTCGGTGGGCTCAATGAAATCGAAAATCAGCACGATGCACTCTATAACAAAGGTCCATCACGGGTTTCGCCTTTTCTGATTCCTAAAATGATGGTCAACGCAGCCAGTGGGAATATCTCCGTTTACTGGAAACTGAGAGGTCCCAACAGTGCTATCGCGACTGCTTGCGCATCTGCAACTAATGCTTTGGGGGATGCAGCTCGACTCATTCAATATGGTACTGCCGATGTCATGATTTCCGGAGGCAGCGAAGCCGGTTTAACCCCGATGGGACTTTCCGGTTTTTCCAGAATGAATGCTCTTTCAAAGCGAAACGATGAACCTGAACGGGCTTCGCGTCCGTTTGATGTTGATCGGGATGGATTCATTCTTGCCGAAGGGGCTGGAGTTGTTGTTCTGGAATCTCTGGAACATGCTCAAGCTCGTGGAGCAAACATTCTTGCCGAAATTGTTGGTTATGGAATGTCAGCTGATGGTACCCATATGACTGCTCCTGATCCCGAAGGCCGGGGGGCAGGTCATGCGATGAAGCTGGCGTTGGAAGATGCAAAGATCGACCCTGAAAAGATCGATTACATCAACGTTCACGGCACCAGCACTCCGTTAGGAGACAAAGCTGAAACCACAGCTATTAAGTCTATTTTTGGTGACCATGCCAAACAGCTTGCACTTTCCAGCACGAAAAGCCAACTGGGGCATTTACTGGGAGCATCTGGCGGTGTGGAATTTATTGTTTGTGCCCAGGCTCTTTTAGAGCAGGTAGCACCGCCAACTATTAACCTCGATAACCCGGATCCCGCTTGCGATCTGGATTACATCCCGCACGAAGCGCGTCAAATGAAGATGGATCACATCCTTACCAACAGCTTCGGCTTTGGCGGTCACAACGCCTGCCTGGTCCTCAAACGCTTTGATGGCTGAAGCGTGTTTGAAGTGTTTCGGCCAATGATTGCCGGATTTTCCTGATCTTAAATTTCAGGGAAAATTAATGTTCACAGTATTGTTGTTCGCATTTCCCTCTGTTGAGTTAATGCATTTATATTAGTGTAAATGTTTTAAGTGGAGGGATTAAAGAATGATATTTGCGAATCTGTCAGAACATCTATTATTTGCTCGGCGTGGGCGTGGCATTGCTCGTTTGATTAACGGAGCAATGGAAGGTGATTCTACTTCCTGGGCAGTTATAGGAGGTATAGTAGTTTGCATTGTTGGCTATATCGTCTACCAGATTTATTCAGGGGATGAATAAAATGAGTATTGCCTCAGTTCGCTGAAATGTGACTAAATTTTATTGGTAACTCTTCTGAGTTGGTGTAGGGTCCGCTATTGCGGACCGCCGCAGAAATAGGAGGCTCCACCTCCCATCTTGGTCCGCGGGTAGCGGACCCTACAAGCTGGGAAGGTCCTCCTTCTCACGTGTTTTCGTTCGCTTTAGATGATTTATAGTTCTAACGTGGAGCAGGAGATTCAGTCCCTTGCGTTCCCAAG
This sequence comes from Planctomycetaceae bacterium, assembly GCA_015487825.1. GTDB lineage: Bacteria > Planctomycetota > Planctomycetia > Planctomycetales > Planctomycetaceae > Rubinisphaera. The sequence goes on along the minus strand of WFOZ01000147.1, from coordinate 4,476 downwards.
GTGGACCTTGGGAACGATGAAAGTGTTTGATTAACCAGTTTGCTGGCAAGCTTAACTGCTTGAATGAGGCTATTGACATTGGCTACACCTTGCCAGGCGATATCAAAAGCAGTGCCGTGATCGACTGAGGTGCGGATGATGGGCAGTCCCAGAGTAATATTGACCGCATTATCAAATGAAATTGCTTTGAGCGGGATCAGGCCCTGATCGTGATACATGCAAATGTACGCATCGGTCCGTTTTCGTATCGCAGGGACAAAAGCAGTATCAGCTGGCAACGGCCCGGTAATATCAATGCCTTGTTTTTTCGCTTCCATTACAGCAGGTAGAATGATTCGCTCCTCTTCCCGGTTGCCGAACAGGCCATGTTCTCCCGCATGAGGGTTCAGTCCACACAGAGTCAGTCGCGGGGAACGTCCGCGAATTGCCTGCATTGCTTTTTTTGTAAGGTGAATCACTTCAAGAATTCGCTTTGTATTTAACAAAGCCGGCACTTCCTCGTAGCCAACGTGAGCAGTTACCAGCGAGCAGGTGATTTTTTCTGAGGTAAGCATCATGCAGATGGAATCTGATGAGGTTTTTGTTTGAAGTAATTCTGTGTGGCCGGGGTAAGAGATGCCAGCCTGGTGAAGAGCTTCCTTATGAATAGGATTGGTTACGATCGCATCAACATTCCCCCGGATCGCCTGCTCGATAGCTCGTTCGATGTAAAGATAGGCGGCTCGCCCGTGCAGGGCATCAACTTTTCCCGGTTGAACAAGGTTTTCGTTCACGCTCTGCATATCGATGATCGTAGCCTGAGTCATTGCCCGTGGTTGTTTAAGGTATTCTTTCCAGCTGAAAACAGGTGTTGTCAAATCCTGGTTAAGGTGATTAGCCACTCGTTTCAAAATACTGAAATCTCCAAAAATCAACGGGATGTAGTACGGTTCAGAGCAGGAAGAAGCAAGATATTTCAGGCAAAGTTCAGGGCCAATTCCAGCAGGGTCTCCCATTGTTATTGCCAAATGGAAATGTTGTTGAATTTGTTTCTGATCGGAAGGTGAGGGCATAGCCAGGCCTGTAGAGATTCTGTCTGAAATTAAGCTGAGTGGTTTCAGCAAAGTATAACGATTGTAGCAAAGCGTGCGATTGTACTGTTCGTGGATAGAAATGTCTCGAACCTCTTTGGAATAAAGAGACTTTTCTCCATCTGTAAGCAGGGATTGTAAACTATCGGGTCGATGAATAATTCAGGGTGGTCGGCACAACTTTTTTGCACAATTTCAATCGAAAATAGATCCGTAAAATAAGTTGGATGAAAAATAAGTGCAGACGATCCAGCGAAGAGAAGACTTTCGCTTCGTTTTTCCTGAAAAGATTTTAGTCAGTCAGATTCGTATCCCATGATAGTTTGTGTACAGGATGATGTTGAAGTCTGGTTGCAGCGTGTTTGCAAGCAGGTTGAAATTCCGAGTGTTCGGCTTGAGTACCATTCTGCAGCAGATGCGGAAAGGGATCAGGATTTATCGCACACTCCCCGACATCATCTTTCTCACATAAAACGCATTAAGGAACGAACTCGACCTATCGCCTGGGAATCGTCAATTCGCAAGGGGACGCAGTCTTTAGGGAAGCTGTGTGTGCGGGTCGATGAATGCGAGTCATTGCAGCCCAGCTTTCTTGATGCCTGCCAATTGGCAGATACTCTTTCCCGGATGGCCGCAGACTATACGCAGCTGAAAGAATCGTTGCAGGGGATTCAGCACGGGGAAGATGTCTCAGGGCCGTTTGAGGAAGCTCAACAGGTGAATCTGCTCGTTGAGCAGACACTTAAAACAGCAGTGAAGCTGACCGGATATCGCGGAGCCGCTTTTTTTCTGTTAGACGAAAATGGCACAACACTGCGTCTGAAGCATTACTGCCACCAGGGACTTGAAGAGCTGCCGAATGTGGAGCGAGATATCCGCACGGCCCCCTATGATCGAGAAGCATTTCTGGAAGGGGCTTCTTTTTTTCTGAATCCATCGATGCAGGATATCGACTGGCTTCCGAATTTTGTTACGACCGGAGTCTGTTTTAGAGTGGCAACTGCTGACGGGGCGGTTGGCACATTATGGTTTTTTGATCGCAGAGCCAGGACGAGCAATGATCGTGATTACCACGTGCTGCAGTCAATTTCTGTGCAGCTTGGTACCATTCTCGATCGTGTGATTCTGTTTCGTCAAAGTGCCAGTCACCGCAGGATGAAAACGGAATTGCGTCTGGCTTCTGTCACCCAGCCGGCAAAATTACTGGAGTATGTTTCGCCTGGGCAAACAATTGAATGCTACGGCCGCTGTTTGAGTCAGTACGATGTCGGAGGCGATTTATGCGAGCTGATTCCGCTTAGTCAGCGGCATTTGATCGTTGTCGTCGGAGATGCTTCAGGAAACAGCATTCCCGCAGCGATGGTCATGACAGCAGTACGCGGGGCAGTTTATGCGCTAGTCTCGGAATTGACTCACTCGCTTCTCTCGCAACAACAGGATAAAACGCAGCCCGATTTATCGATTGATGAGAAAATGGTACTGTTCAAGCCCGCTCACTTTATGGAAAACCTTAACCGGATGCTGGTTAATCTGACGGATGCTCATCAGTTTATGAGTTGTATTTGCGGACTGTTTGATCTGGAAAAAATGACATTCACATTTTGCAACGCGGGGCATCCTTCGCCAATTCATCTTTCGAACAGCAGCTTGAATTACCTCCCATCGCATGGATTGTTGTTGGGGATCGATGATGAGATTAAGTATCGACAGGATTCAATAAAACTGATGCCTGACGATGTTCTGGTGCTTTATACAGACGGTATCAGTGAAGCGATGAGTCGTTCGACCCATCGTCTGTTCCGGCAGGATGGAATAGCAGCGGCTGCAAAATTATCGATGGAGCAAAACGCAGAAAGAATTTTCCATTCGATCTGGAATCGCATGTTGGCCCACAGTGCAGGCAACCATGAATCTGATGACGCTACCGCGCTTGTTGTAAAAATGTTGAAGCAATAAAGACGGTTTGCTACCGCAAAGTTTTATTCCCATTCATCCATCACGTCTTCAAGAAGATCTTCTTCTGAATGTAAGCCTTGTTCAGGAGGAACGACTGCGACTGTTTCTTCGATGAGCTCATCAGATGATTTTTCTGAAAGCGTTTTCTTGAATTCCTCCATCTCTTTGGCAAGATCAAAATCTTCATCTTCAGACGGAACAGAAACAGATTCTTCAGTGGCTTTGTTTTCAACTCCGGTAGTCAGAGGGCTTTGCTTCGGTAGAGAGGGCGAGGCCGAGGCCGATTCGCCTGATGGAACTTTTGTTTCGAGATTCGTAACGCTGCTTACGGTATCTGTTGCAGGAATCGCAGGTTTCTGATTTGGGTCAAAAGGCCTGGTGCCGGTTTGTGGGCTCGCAGACGATTTCACTGTGACGGGCCGTGCAATTTGAGGGCTGAGATGCTCATGGATTTTGGCCAGAAAATCATCTTTGTTGAATGTCGTCTTGATGATATAGCTGTCGGTACCCGCCTGGATGGCAGCCATGACTGTTTCTTTTGACGCATCCGAAGTAAGCATTACCGTTTTAATGGACTGGAATCGCAAATCATTTCGAAATGCTCTGAGTGTTTGCAGACCATCCCATCCAGGCATCTGGTAGTCGATGATAACGAGGTCCGGGCGATGTAATTGCGCTTTCTCAAATCCGCTTTCTCCATCAGGAGCAACAGAGATGATGTAATCCTTACGCAAAAGCGATACGATTACATTACGAAACATCGGGTCGTCATCGATAACGAGTATTCGAAATCGACTTTGCATAAGAAAAACGCCTTTTCCACAATGCCCACATTTGTAAATTGACTGGAATGATTAGCTTACTATATGTATCGGTGTAGTGGCGTAAGGGATTTACCTTACGTTTGAGTCGTGTGAGAGCTTTCATCCCGGCTTCTTAAATCGTTGTCACAAATTACCTGACCAGTCCCCGGGTCGCAATCCCTGTAAAGTGAATTCAATTCCTGTAGTACTTCTCGCTGTGCATGAGAAATAACCAGGTTTTGCGGATTCACTGATATATCACTAGACATTTTCTGTAACCTGTCTGGAAGGTGTTGCTTTCGAGGGCCTGATACCCAGCACGTTTATGGAATATGTTCCATTAATAAACTGTTATTAGAAGCATAGGTCAAGAAATCTGGCTGGTAGCAATTCGTGAACAGTTCAGTGATTTCATTCTATTTGTTTTGAGTATAATTGATTTCATTGTTATTTTTGCTGTAATCGAATCATCTTGTGGAGTGACCGTTCCAGTTATCCGGCAACTCAAGCTTCCAGACTTCATTGCTTAAAGGGCGAGCATGACCGCCTGCAATCCAGATTTTATCCTGAAAGACAAATGCAGAGTGTTCGTGTCTTTCCTTCCAGATTTCTTTGGTGTGAAGTTCTTTCCATGTTTTTCCATCTTT
>WFOZ01000146.1 GCA_015487825.1 Planctomycetaceae bacterium | reverse complement strand
GTGTTCGGACAGGTGGTGATGCGACTCGTCGTCACCTGCATTCTGGCACGTCTGCTGTCGATCCATGCGTTTGGGCTGATTGGCCAGGCAATGATTTTCACCGGCCTGGTCACCGTATTTTCAGAAATCGGAATGGCTCCCGTTCTTATTCAAAGAGATAAAATATCCCAGGAGGAAATTTCCCACGCCTATACGATTTCCTTTCTGCTTGGTTGCTTCTGGACCTGCTGCCTGTATTTTTCCGCCCCCGGGATAGCAGCCTGGTTTGAATCTCCACCGTTGACATCGCTTATTCAGGTTATCTCACTGACATTTTTATTCTCGGGATTCACTTTAACAACGCTGGCCACACTTCAACGCGACTTGAACTTTCAGAGAATTTTCTGGATTGAACTTTGTTCCTATCTTATTGGGTATGGTGTTGTGGGCATTACAATGGCCATTCTGGGAGCGGGGGTCTGGTCTCTGGTGTACGCCTTACTGGTTCAGTCGATGTTACAACTCGTTACAGCATTTGTGTTGGCAAGACGCTGGCCGAGTTTCGGGTTTCGCTGGTCGGTTGCCCGCTCGCTTATGGGACAGGGAGCCGGATTCAGCATCGCAAGGATGGTTCTTTTTGCCGCTCGAAATGTTGATGCATTGTTGATTGGTAAATTCCTGGGTGTTAATGCCATTGGTCTGTATCGCCGCTCTTACAATTTCATGGCTCTTCCCATTAACAGCATTTCAGGAATTACAGATATCGTTTTATTCCCGACTTATTCGCGAATACAAAACGAGCCGCTTCGCCTGAAGAAACTTTTTCTGGATAATCTGAGCAGCATTACCCTGATCGTTTTTCCGCTTATGGCGTTCATGTTTATTTCCGGTCGCGAAATTATCATCCTGCTTCTGGGAGACAAATGGGAAGCTGCGATTCTCCCCTTTCAGCTATTGTGCATCGGTGGGATTCCATTGTGTGCAGTAAACACCTGTGAAACATTAGGCAGGTCGTGTGGTTCCATTCGTGGAAGAGTGAATCGCCATCTGATTTACCTGACAGGTATTTCAATTGTTGTTTATGCTCTTGCGCCTTACGGATTACCAGCCGTGGTGGCGGGAATTTCCGGTTGCCTGTTTGTGCAATGGTTACTTATGGGGCACTTGGCGATTGGTTTACTCAAATGTAAATGGATGGAATTTTTTACTGCTCATTTTTTGGGAGCAGTAATGGCTGTTGTCGTTGCGTCTGCAACGGGATTTTTTCGTGAGATTCTAACAAGCCAATTAGAGCTTACTTCTGTGATCGCAATTCTGGCCGGATTGATTGGCGTGATTGCTCCTGTTTATTTATTAACGCTGGCTGTATTACCGATACATTTTTTGCCAGGCCCTGCCCGTCAGGTTCGTTCACGGATCGGGCATTGGCTCAGACCTTCAACAATGGTTGCCGGTCTTACCGTAAATCCGAATGATGACGTCGCAGCAGAAGACAAGCTGAATGCCGCCTGAATAAAAGGAATTTATCATGTTAAGAATATTTCTTCGCATTATTAATGCTTTGCATATGAAGTGGCTTCAAAGATTTTCGCCAGAGAAGTTTGTTAAGGCGCTCGGGGTAAAATTTGGTAAGCAGTGCCGGTTTATCAATGTAAGCTCCGGAACATTTGGGTCTGAACCGTATCTGATTCGCCTGGGTAATCATGTGACAGTGGGAGGCGAAGTTCGCATGATGACCCATGATGGCGGAGTCTGGATTTTCCGGGATCGTGATGAATCGGTTGATGTCATTGCTCCCATTAAAATTGGAAATAATGTTTTTATCGGGCAACGCGCAATGATTTTACCTGGAGTTGAAATTGGCGATAACTGTGTCATCGGGGCAGGTGCAATCGTAACCAGAGATATTCCTTCCGGATATGTTGCAGTAGGAATTCCAGCACGCTGCCTGAAGACTACGGATGAATATTGGGAAAGTATTCAACAACAGCAAATGCATACCAAACAGATGGGACGCGAGCAGAAGAAAGAGTATCTCGAAGAGCATTTCTTCGGCAAAGCGGCATAAGTTATATCCCGGCACGGCTAGTTCATTCTGAGAGCCGTAACCAAAATCAAATCTCCCAGGAAATTTGCGCAACACGCAAAAAAATTAACCGTTAGTAATACAAGATGCAAACCTGTCATCAATTAACAAGGCAACAAATCGCTACATAAAGCCATATCGAATTATGTTGAACCTGCTTCCACATTCCATTCAGAACAAACAGCCATCCTGTGAAAAACCGGTAAAGATTATGCATATCTTCGGTCGCATGATTCCCGGTGGGGCAGAATTGAGAACTCTGGATGTAATGCGCCGTTGTTCTCGTGAAGGCATTCACGCGGAATATGTTTCCCTTTCGGGAGAAACGGGGACGCTGGACGATGAAATCCGGAAGATGGGAGGCGAGGTTCATCCGCTGCGACTTGACAGGCATTTTCATAAACGATTTCCCGATTTACTGAGAGAGCGAAAAACTGATATCGTTCACTCACATGTCTACCATTCTTCAGGGTATATCGTCAGACAGGCAGCCAGGGCGGGTGTTCCTCGACGAATTGTGCATTATCGAAACGATGGCAACTCCGGCTCAAAGGGACTGATACGAAAAGCCAAGACGCGAATTCTGAAAGGTATGGTTCAACGTTACGCGACAGATATCCTTGGAGTGAGCGAATCCTCTCTTTCTTCCTGCTGGTCAGAGAACTGGAAAGCAGACCCTCGCTGTCAGGTTCTTTATAACGGGATTGATACCTCTCAGATTCAGAAAGCAGAGAGGTATCAATCTGTTCGTCAGGAATTTGGGATTGATGAAACTCAAACCCTGTTTATTCATGTGGGAAATTTTCGAAAGCCGAAGAATCACCTTCGTTTAATCGATATTTTTGATGACTGCCGGAAGTCTGGAATCTCGGCACATCTGTTACTGGTTGGTGACCGGGATGCAAACCTGGAGGCAATTGATATCGCCGCAAAAACTGAAAACGAAATTCATCGCCGAAACCTGATTGACCATGTAACGCTGGCAGGAAGTCGAAGTGATGTGTTTCGGTTATTGCAGGCTGCTGACCTGATGCTGTTTCCATCACTGACAGAAGGCTTACCGGGAGTTGTTCTCGAAGCGATTGCCTGCGGGACACCAGTTCTGGCAAGCGAGTTGCCGGTAATTCCGGAGATACAAAAGTTTCTGCCCGGCATCAAGGCAAGGTCACTTTCATCATCAAATCAGAACTGGGTTCAGTGTTGTCGAGAAATGCTGCGGCAGCATGAAACAGGTGATGGGAAACGATATTTGCAGGACGAATTCTGCAAAAGTCCTTTTGAAGTTGGGCAGTCCTCAAAGTGTTTTACGGAACTCTGGTTGCAGCAGAAGCCATCCGGTATTGCGTTATCAGGAAAGCTGGCCAGCTAACCGGAATCTGTTCTAAGATAGATGATTTTTAATGTTTATTGATTTGTAACATGCTTTATTTAATCTTATTTCTGGCAATATTCAGCAGTGGATGCAGTTCCATTTTTGTTGTATTCCCAGATTTATTCAGCTTCATTCCCTATGCGGAATTTGTACTCTGCTTCCCGGCAGTTTTGTGGGGAGCATACTGTTGGTTTACGTCAAAGTCTCTTGCCAATTCATGGGTCGTCGTTTTTATTCTTTGCGTTGCAGTATCCAGCCTTCTGGTGACAAAAAGTACTGAACTGGGACGCGGGATGATCATTCTGGCAAACCTGTGCAGCTCTGTTGCCTTGGGAAGTGCATTAAAAAACCTGCGAATAGTAAACTGGGCAGTCATGACATTTCTGGCAGCAAGCTTTGTTAACCTTGTCTTTACCATTTATCTCAGCGATGGGGCAAGACTTGGTTCTATTATAACTTCTGAAGCAGGGCGCGTGACCAACCCCAATACATTCGGGAGTCAGATGGCGCTGGCGTTTCTACTGACTGTCTCCTGCTATATTATCGACAATCGTTTTTTTATGCAGAGTCGCAAACTGAGAGCTATTCCTCAATCAGTCTTTATGTCCTTAGCCGGGATTTTCTTCCTGGCAACGTTGTTGTCCGGATCCCGCGGAGCGGCTTTGGCCCTGATGATTACATGTGGAGTATTCCTGCTGGGAAAGCAATTGACTTCTCTTCGCATCGTTGCAGCGATGGGGTGTATGCTGCTGGGGATTGTGTTGTTTACCGTTGAAGATGGACCGTTAGAAAAACTGACCGAACGATTCAGAGATATTGAAACACTCAGCACAATGGGAGACCGCCTGCCTATCTGGACAGCAGCTGTTGAGGTATTGCGCGATAACTGGAAAACAGGTGTTGGAATCGGAGGAGTCGAAAGTGCATTGGGAGCTCGATTGATTGGAGAGGGAGTTGTCCACGTCACTGACACGGGAGTCCATCGCGCATCTCCGCATAACACCTATCTTGAATGGCTTCTCTCGACAGGAATTACCGGGGCAATCGCAGCAGTACTAACCTTACTCATTTTTTTTCGTAATGCCTTTATTCTGGATCGCCTGCAGTACACTGTTTTTCGAAAATCATTATTAGTATTCGTCTGTATTTCATCAATGACTCTGGTTACTTATCGACATCACACATGGATTGCGATGGGGGCTTTTGTTTTAGCCTTTCTCGACAATACACCCAATAAGAAAACGATTAATCAAGCGAAAAACACAAGAGACATTAATTCTCAAAAGCGAATTGCAGCCTGAAGTGAAATCGCAACAGGCTACACGATATGAAAGAAAACAAAATGAGAGGTCGCGATATCTATAATCTGTTCCGACCCATTCTATTATTCGGAACACTTATCCTAAGAGTTATGCCAAGGTCCTTCTCGAAAATACTCTATCTGATTGTTCGTCCTGTACCAACAAAACTAGGTATTGCGATGAGATATATAATTATTTCCAGACTGGCAAGAAAATGCGGAGAGTGTGTCGCGATCTACGAAAACGTTTATCTACCTAACATCGATAAGCTGGAACTGGGAGATCATATATCGATTCACCCAATGTGTTATCTTGATGCAAGTGGCGGTCTAAAAATTGGCTCACACGTCTCGATTGCCCATGCTTCCACAGTGATGACCACTGAGCACAGCTATAACAATCATTTGATATCAATTAGAGACGCCCCTGTAATATATGCTCCAGTGACGATTGAAAATAATGTCTGGATTGGTTGTGGAGTCAGAATTCTAGCCGGAACATCAATAGGAAGCGGCAGTGTTGTCGGGGCAGGGGCAGTGGTCACTAAAGATGTTGACGCAGGTACAATTTGTGTAGGTGTCCCTGCCAGGCCAGTCAAAACAATTAGTAATAAAGCAGCATAGACTGTTTATATACATAACTCGGTATGCAGTTTAGGAAAATAGTAATCGTTATGAAATTATCGATATTCTTTGATCATCGCTACAGTCATAGTTCAAATGGAACTCTTGTTTCACCTTCTCATTATAATTATGACTTCTTCCAATCAAGGTATCTACAAGTGTTCGACCATGTTGATATTATTTCAAGAACACCAGAGCCTGTTGGTAGCCGCGTCTCACTTGGTACGGGTGTTGATGTTATCTCAGTTGGATCATGGGATGGAGCGATTGATTATTTCAGAAAAAAGTCTGAAATTAAAAGGCTGATAAAAAATATTCTTGCAGAGAAAACAGCTGTGTTGATGATTGTTCCGGGCAAACTTGGGGAATTGGCTTACCGCGATCTGCAACGGGTACATCATCCCTATTCAGTTGAAGTGGTTGGTGATTCTTATCAATCGTTAGCACCGGGGACAATGAAGCATCCCCTCAGACCGCTGTTTCGAATTCAGTATTCGCAGCAACAAAAGAAACTGTGTGCCCATGCATCAGGCAGTTCATATGTTACTGAGCATGCACTTCAAAAGAACTACCCCCCTGCAGAGGATTCATTCAGCACGCATTGTTCGGATATCGTTCTCGATGAAAATCATTTTTCTCCCGCGCCAAAGTCGTTCGGTAATCATGGCAGTCGCTGGCGTCTTGTCAATGTTGGGACAATGAATGTCTATTACAAAGGACAGACTCAATTGATTGAGGCTGTAAGCCTTTGTCGAAAAATGGGTCTGGAAGTTAGTCTTGCGCTGTTGGGAGATGGTGCCATTCGCAGTGAACTTGAGGCACTGGCGGTTCAACTTGGAGTTCAGGATTCCGTGAGCTTTCTGGGGCATCTTCCTCCGGGAGGTCCGGTCCGTGCTGAACTTGATCGCTCAGATCTGTTTGTGCTTCCTTCATTTACTGAAGGACTGCCTCGCGCTCTCGTTGAAGCAATGGCTCGTGGCCTGCCCTGTATAGGAACTGATATTCCCGGGATAGCCGAACTTCTTACTCAGGAATCTCTTGTTCCCGTTAAAGAGAGTGGACTTTTGGCAGAAAAAATAGCTTCATTCATAAATCAGCCGGATTTGCTGGATCGTCACGCAGCTGGAAATCACAGCAAGGCTCAAGAGTATTTGAATTCTCTTTTAATGGGACGTCGTCTCGAATTTTATAACCATCTTTACGATATAACCACGGCCTATTTCGGAAATGCTTCTGTAAAACGAAAGGCTGCGTAAGATGACTCGAACGAAGCTGACCTATATTGTTACCGATGCACAGACCGCAGAGAGTTTTCTCTCTCGAACCGGTCAGTTACGCTATTTTCAGCAGTTGGGATACGAAATCAGCCTCATTTCCAATCCGAGTAAACAGCTCGAACAGATAGGGGAAAAAGAGGGGATTGCAGTTTATGGGCTTCCACTATTACGAAAAATCTCACCTTGGACGGACCTGAAATGTTTGTTTCAGTTATCGCGTCTACTGCTGAAAATCCGCCCTGAAATTGTCAACGCCAGCACTCCCAAGGCAGGGTTGCTGGGAATGCTGGCCGCACGTGTTGCTCGAGTCCCAGTTCGAATTTATCTGCTGCGGGGATTGCGGGCAGAAACGAAAACAGGTCGTTCCAGGAAATTATTACTGGCTTGTGAAAGAATTGCTGCATCCTGTTCGCATCACGTTGTTTCAGTGTCTCAAAGTCTGAAAAAGAAATATGTGGAACAAAGTATTTGTGCTGAGCGTAAAATTTGCGTTCTGGGCTCCGGTTCTTCAAATGGCGTTCAGGCAGACCGTTTCGAACTGACTAAAGAGAAGCAGATAATTGCCCGTAAGCTGCGGGGAAACCTGGAGATATCTCAAGAAGCGGATGTGATCGGTTTTGTCGGTCGGATCGCAAGAGATAAAGGAATTGATGATCTGGTTGAAGCTTTTCAGTCCATTAAATCCCGCAAT
>WFOZ01000145.1 GCA_015487825.1 Planctomycetaceae bacterium | reverse complement strand
TCCCGGCAGATTCACATAATTGACCTGCGATAACCCTCCAACTGTTGCATTGCCGGAACCGAGAAAGCTGCTGTATCTCATTGGAGGATCGCCCACATAAACCCATACCCACCAGACATCTAAATTTTTTGTGATGTTGAACTTCTGCATTGCCAGTTGCTTCCCTTTGCGCGAAAGGTTTCCCCCCTTGAGTGGAAATTTCCCGTCTGCAACTGTTTCTTTTGCTTTAACAAATAATATCTTAACGCTGCCATTGGGATTTCGCTGAAAAATCTTCTCACGTTTCGGAGCGTAGTCCCACGCTTTCATCCACCTGACCAGCATCGCCTCGGTATAATCTGCTACCTGTGTCAATCGTCTGGATGCGCCAGCAGGGGCATCAACATCTGCCGGAGTGAGAAAAACGATTTGCACTCGGGGCATCTTCGCCTGCCCCGAACAGGAAACAGGAAACGAAAGCATAAGGGTAAGCATCAGAAGAAACTTCATTGTTCATAACCCTTTGAATAGAATGAAATAGTGACGCAGCAGCAGTTTATATTTCTAACGGTCAATTTCTATGCGGCTTGTGTAAATTTCAAAAGAATCCCTGTGCTTACGGCTATCAACAAATCAAATCAGCCGTAATGGACTCCTTCGAGTTTACCTGGCCTCTCAGGGAGAAACTTTCCATTCCAAAACGCCCCCTGAAAACGAAGGTTTCAGGTGTACAATCACTCGCAACGCAGTCGTTTCAACAGGTTCGAAGTGGACTGTATTGTATTGATCCAGAGATGTTCCATACTTCTTGTCGCTTTGAACCGGCTTCCAGTTTTCGCCATCCTGGTATAACAGCGTCCAGCTTTCCGGAACCCGGCATTGTCCGCTGCCGGTATCATCAAACCAGTAGATCGATGTTGATGAAACGGATCGTTTTTTATCGAAATCAAGCTGAATCCATTCTTTGGTTCCACGATGATCCCACCATGTCATTCGAGGAATCTTTTGATCGCTTGAAGATTCCGGCTCAACCCGATCATTCATCGCTTTGGGGGAATCGTGAGAATAATAAAACGATGCACTCACCTTGCCAGCCGATGCAATCGTAGGAGGCGATTGTGGTATCGCCTGCTCTTTTTGACGTGGCAGCCAGACCGCCATTTCGCCAGCCTCGCGGTGTGCCCATAAGTGATACGGAATAGCCGTTACTGGAGCGGAACGAACTGATAACTTTTCGTCTACCAAAAAAACCTGCCTGGCCATCGCATGAATCTGAACAGAACCGTTCTCCAGAAATGATTGATCAAACCGGGCTTCTAACGCAACATCATCAGGCAGAAACAGATCGGAAACTGCACCTTCATGATCGGTCGCTTCAAGACAGTAAACAATCGGCCCTCGTTCCAATGCAACGCGCCCGTGGTTTGCTTTGACATCAGGATGCGAAACAACTCGCCGGATCGACATCGGAAAATCGATCGAAATGAGATCCCCTTTTTGCCAATTTCGGGAAAGAGCAACGTACCCATTTTGCAACTTCTGCTCGACCGACTTTCCATTCACTTTAATTTTGTATTTTGCAGGAGCATCGTCAAGATACCGGTAAAGATCACCAGGAACCGGTTCCCCCTGCACCCAGCCGGGAATGCGAACTTTGATCGTGAAGTTTTCCGATTGGCTCGGCTCGACCTGAATATCAACCTGGCCCGACCAGGGATAATCGGTTTGCTGCTTCAAGGTAATCTGGTTTTTGCCGAGGCTCAGTTTCCCTTCAGAACCGATAAACAGGTTGACGTAAATTTCATCGTCACGCTGTGCATAAATATAAGAGGGAAGCGAAGGCAGGAACCTGACGATATTTACCGGGCAACACGAAGTACCAAACCAGGCTGACCGTCCGAGTTTCCCCTGATTAAAAGGAAACCGACCATCGCAGGATAAGGGGTTGGGATAAAAGAATTCTTTGCCGGAAAGCGAAATCCCGGAAAGAAAGCCGTTGTACAAAATTCGTTCCAGCACATCGATGTACTTTGCATCGCCATGCAAAAGGAACATTCTCTGGTTCCACAACATGTTCGCGATTGCTGCACAGGTTTCGTTGTAGGCTGTATTATTGGGAAGATCGTAAGCTCCGGTAAATCGTTCTCCCTGATGCGTGGAGCCGATCCCGCCTGTTAAATACATCTTCTTGAAGACTACATTTTCCCACAATCGCCTGGTCGCCTCGGCATAGTCGGCATCGTTTTCTAACGCAGCAATATCGGCCATCGCGCTGTACATGTACCCTGCTCGAACAGCATGCCCAACCGCCTCTCGCTGCTCGGTCACCGGTTGATGATCCTGGTGTTGTGCTCCGTAATTTTTCTTTCGGTGCGATCCTCCACGTTGATCAAGAAAAAACTTCGCCAGTTCAAGATATTTTTTATTTCCGGTCACACGAAACAGCCGCACCAGACCAATCTCAATTTCCTGATGCCCCGGCACATCTTTGCGACCTTGTGGACCGAACTCTTTCAAAACAAGTTCCGCATTTTTTATTGCAACATTTAATAAAGTTCGTTTTCCCGTTGCCTGAAAATGCGCTACCGCAGCTTCGTAAAGATGCCCGACATTGTAAAGCTCATGGCTGCTCAACAAATGCGACCAGCGTTCTTTCCCAACGCCGGGCTGACGGCTTGCTTTGGCAGGATCAATGGTTCGAATTGTATAAAGATAACCATCCTTTTCCTGAGCAGCTTCGATTTTGGCAATCAACTTGTCCAGATATTCATCCAACTCGGGATCGGGAGCCGTTGCCAGCGAATAAGAGGCCCCTTCAATCGCTTTGAAGACATCGGAATCATTGAAATAGATCCCCTCAAACTCCCCGGGAATCAAACCACCCGCTTTGGCAAAATTATCGAGCCGCCCGGTTTCCTGACATCGCAGAAAAACATATCTGACCGTCACGTCTCGATTCGTATCGAGCCGAGGTTTGAAAAACTGATCCTGAATTTTCACCTGAGTGAATTGAGCTGGCTGAATCGGATAATCCGCAGCAATTGCTTTCTCTGCACAAGTCAGACAGAAAAACGGAGCCAGAAAAAGCAGAGCCAGAATCATCGAATCGTTTTTCGTCATCACATCCCCTTTGGCAAAACCGTCTCGATTAAAGATAGAGCTGACGATTCTATCAAAAGTTCTTCTGCACAGCGAATGTTTACCCTTCCAGATTTATCGAACAGGCTATAATTCTCCAGTTTTGTTTGTGATTCGCCATTTTTTTTCCCCGCGCGACATCAGTCGAGCTACTGCGCTATGAATGAACGAATTCTGACGTCCCAGTTGCAGAGGCAATTTGCCTAGATTGACAGCCCAAAGATTTCGATCAGCTGGAGGGGAATCGCATTTTTTCAGAACGATTGGATCCCAGAAAAACTTTCCATCATAAGGCTGTAAACCATTCTGGGTAAAAATGGAAGCATCTCCGCTATATCGAACATTCGATCTCAAATGAGTTGGGTGATAAGGCTCGATATAGAAAAATGGGGAGTGCGTAATCAGCAAACCACCTTCTCGCAATAAACTGGCAAAGTTCTGAACGATTTCTGGAGGGTTGGGAACATGTTCCAGAACATCAAGACATACGATAAGATCATATGTTTTTTCTTTAAGGCTTGCCGTATCTGTTATGTGGGAAACCTGGACTTCATTTTGCTCAAAAACAATGTTGGCAAAACGGACGCATTCTTCAGACGGTTCGTAATAAGTCACGCGACAACCCACCTTGGAAAGATAGGTACTGTCGATTCCCAAACCATCGCCATAAACTAAAACATTTGCATCGGTGAATTGCTTTTTAGTAAGGAACTCGCCTATCCAGTCACGTATCTGGCACTTCAGAGGTGAACGGTTCCACACAGCTGATTCATAAAGGAAAGCTTTGGTTGTTCTGTAAAATTCTATCAGTCGCTCTGACCAGACATATGGAGTCAACTCAATAGCCGCTGCGTCATCGCGCACGTTAGTGCCTATGCAAAGCTGCTCTTTGCGCAAACGGTCAATGACTACCTTTCGAGGTTCGGCTGATGCAGCCTGCAAGGCATCCACCAGTTCAGGGTTGGAGGTCAGTGGTCTAAACAATGAATCAGGTAGTGAAGCAAAGCTCATGTTATTCCAGGTATCTCTGTTTTCTAAAATAACCAGTATGAATTGGCCGAGCAATGTCTGACTCTTTCGGGTTTACTATCCATTTTCTGATAAAAGGGAAGCTCCGTGAAGAGTTTTCATGTCCCTACCCACGATACGGATGTAAGCACCTATGGAGTGTTCGGGTATTAGTTGCCGTCTGCAAAGTTATCATAACTCGCGTTTTTTGTTTGAATTTCCTTTTGTTTATTGTAACCTACCCGAAGAACTACAGGGATTTGGATATAGAAACGGAGTGAAGATGGGTACAACAATGCTTAACATTAGAGCCGGATTTAGAAACAATTCAGATGGCATATCCAGCAATAATATGCTCTGTAGTTCTTGGGATTGCAACTATTTATCAATTGATTCAGGTAATAATCTACGCATGGAATATTCGTTCGCCTGTTTCCGATATACTTGACAATGACGATTTGCCAAAGTTTGCTGTACTGATGCCACTGCGAGGAGCGGATCCTTTCCTGGCTCACGCAATCAACAGTGTGCTGGATCAGGATTATCCCGATTTTCAACTTCATTTTGTAATCGACCATCCTACTGACCCCGCACTGAAAGTTGTTGAAGAAACAATCTCACAACGCAATGCGGAGAATGTACAGGTTTCATTCATCGATCCCGAACGAGATACCTGTTCGCTGCTTTGTAATGCAGTGCAGCAATTTGCTGCCGAACTTGACGATACGGTTGAGTTATTTTTGGTCTGTGCAGCTGATGTCGTGCTCCCGCGAAACTGGCTCAAAGTG
Source organism: Planctomycetaceae bacterium (assembly GCA_015487825.1). Lineage (GTDB taxonomy): Bacteria > Planctomycetota > Planctomycetia > Planctomycetales > Planctomycetaceae > Rubinisphaera. The sequence goes on along the minus strand of WFOZ01000145.1, from coordinate 449 downwards.
GCTGCCACTGCCATGCAGGATCCCACCGTTGGGGCGACACTGGGAAACCGTTGGTATATGCCTCGAATTGGCAGGCTCGGCTCACTTGTTCGCTACATCTGGAATACCGCTGCAAATATCTCCATGTTCAGACATCAGGGAGCATGGAGCGGCGCGATGGCATTAAGAGTGCGTGATCTGCGCCGGCTCGACTTTTCAAAAGTCTGGTTGCGTTCTTTTACAGAAGATATGTCTGTTGCCAAAATCCTTCTTGAGGCAGGACTTAAGCTGAAACACGTGCCACATCTTATTGCCGTCAATCGTGAAGAGATCACTGTTCGTGGAAATTTCAATTTCATTCAAAGACAATTTTTCATTGCACGGTTTCATCATCCTAATGGCCTGAGAATGATCTGCGATTCGCTACCATTAAGTCTTGCGAGTCTGCTTTGCCTGGTAATTTTCATTGT
>WFOZ01000144.1 GCA_015487825.1 Planctomycetaceae bacterium | reverse complement strand
TGCGTTCCCAAGGTGGACCTTGGGAACGAGAAAAAGCATATCAAGCGTGGTCCGCAATAGCAGGTCTGATGAGGTTTAAGAGATGATTTTTTCTTGCAGGCCTGCGAACAGAGATGCGGCGACCAGGTCGGCGGAGGTTCCCGGGTTTCTTTTATTGCTTTCGGTTCGCAGCCAGAGATCGAACTCGGCGAACTTTTCCTGCGATTGCGGCGCGTCAGGCCAACCGGAATTCAGCAGATCTGCGGCGCGGCAGGCAGATTCTTCAGCCACTTCCTGCCCACATTTTCTTTGAATGAGCGTGTCGGGATAATGAGCCATCCAATCGAGATGCAATCCGACAATGGCCTGATTTCGGTTTCCCTCACAGGCAGACCACCAGTGGGAAAGGCGTTCGAGGCCGAAGCCCAGTACATCCTGAAAGTTGTTTGCATATTGCCTGGCGATCATGTCCCGATTTTCAGCAAGCTGCATGAGCTCTTTAACAGACTGAGAAGGTGTTCTGGAAAGATCCTGTTGTTTGACTTGAGACATCCCCCCCGGATTTGCCAGGTTGATCGCTTCATAAATTCGCTGACTATCTTCGATATTCAAGGTATCGAGGATCGCAGGAAGTTCTTCGCTAAACGAGAGTGGATTTTTTACGGCAGCTAAAGGGGCAAGCAGCAACACAATTCCCAGATTGGTATTTTTCCCAACCTGTAATTGCACGGCACGGACGGCATCTAAAATCGATTGTGAAACACCTCGTACATCGATGCGAGACAGCATGAAGGCGGTGATACGAGCCGAGCGGACAAAATCGTCGTGCATTAAATTGTCGAACGAAGCAGCGGGATGCACATTCCCCGCCTTGGGGGCTTCAGCTTCCCACAAGCAAGCCGTTTCTATTTGGTGAATCAGCTTTGTTGTTCGTTCGCTTTGCATGATGAAAAATATCGCTGCGCTTCGCAGGAAACGCAGCGATCTTTCAAACGGTTACAGTGTTGCAAACAGTGTTATTTCTTGCGTCGTTCTTCCAGATCTTTACGTCTGCGTTCGACGACTTCTTCCTGAATATTCTTCGGACAGCGAGCATAACGGCAAAACTCCATACTGAAGCCACCTTTACCCTGTGTCATGGAACGCAGTTCGTTGGCGTAATCGAACATTGCCGCCAGCGGAACTTCTGCAATAATGAAGCAGCTCATGCTGCGAGTTTCGGACTGTGTCACGATTCCCCGCTTACTGGAAAGATGCCCGGTAATCGATCCCTGATATTCATCAGGAGCTTCGATATCGAGTGTCATAATCGGTTCCAGCAACACCATTTGTGCTTCGTCTTTGAGAAGTTTTCGCAAACAGTCAAAGGCACACGTCTTAAACGCCATTTCTGATGAATCGACATCATGAAAAGAACCATCTTCCAGGAATGTTTCGACACCAACTACTTCGCATTCGCAAAGCGGTCCTTTAACCAATGCCCGTTGGAAGCCGGCATCGATCGAGCCGATGTATTCTTTCGGAATACGTCCCCCGGTAATATTGTTGTGGAACAGGTAAGGCTCGTCGGAATCTTCCGGAAGAACATCCATTTTTCCAACAATGTGGGCATACTGTCCGGAGCCCCCGGTTTGTTTTTTATGTTTGTAGTTGAATTCGACCTTTTTACTGGGCGTTTCCTTATACGCAACTCGCGGTTCGCCAACGATCGTATCACATTTATATTCCCGTTTGATACGCTCAATATAAACATCCAGATGAAGTTGCCCCATGCCGGCGATGATGGTCTGACCGGTCTCTTCGTCGGTCATTACATGGAACGTCGGGTCTTCCCTGCGGAAGCGTTCGAGAGCTTTGGCAAGTTTGTCTGCACTGTCCCGTTCAGCCGGTTCAATGGATAGACGAATGACAGCTTCGGGAACATAAATATTTTCCAAAGCGTAATTTGCATCGCCACCACAGAAGGTATCCCCGGAGGCACAATCGACGCCGACGAGCGCAACAATATCGCCCGCACCAGCCTCTTCCACATCTTCACGATCGTTCGAGTGCATGCGCACAATTCGACCAAAGCGAACCATTTTACTGGTTCGGGCATTGCGGTACGATTCGCCTTTTTTAATTGTTCCCTGATAAATTCGGGTATAGGTCAATTGACCGAACTGTTCCATCACCGTTTTGAACGCCATGCAGACAAGCGGTTTGGAATCGTCTGGTGTTAACGGGACTTTGAACTGTTCCGGATCGATATGATGATGAGTTTCCGATTCTTTCTCGGCTTTGTTTAACTGATCGATATCAATGGCAGAAATTTCACGTTCTGTCGGGTTTGGAAGATAGCGAACGACTGCATCGAGAAGTTCCTGCACGCCTTTATTTTTGAACGCGGACCCCATCATCACAGGCGTTATATCCTGGCGAAGTGTTGTTTCGCGAATGATGGCATGGATTTTCTCCACGGGGAAATCCTGCTCTTCAAGCAGAGCTTCCATTAAATCATCATCAAACAGTGAAAGCTGTTCAAGCATGTGAGCGCGAGCTTCATCGGCCTGTTCCTGCAGTTCAGCGGGAATATCTTTGTAGACAACGTCTTCTCCTTTATCACCTTCAAAATAGACCGCTCGCATGGTGACCAGGTCAACAACACCCTCGTGTTCGGTTTCCAGACCGATAGGAATTTGCAATGGAACAGGCGTAACGCCCAGTTTTTCTTCCACCTGTTGAATAACCGAGGCAGGATCTGCACCGGTTCGGTCGCATTTATTAATGAATGCAATACGAGGAACTTTGTAGCGTTTCATTTGGCGGTCAACCGTCAACGATTGAGACTGCACGCCCCCTACCGAACAAAGCACAAGAATCGCCCCATCGAGTACGCGTAAAGAACGTTCCACTTCAACAGTGAAGTCAACGTGTCCCGGCGTATCAATCACGTTTACCACATGATTATCCCAGTTCACCTGAGTCGCAGCAGAGGTAATCGTAATCCCTCGCTCACGTTCAAGTTCCATATGATCCATCACGGCACCATCTGCACCATCTTTGACATCACCAATTTTGTAAGTTCTTCCTGAGTAATACAGGATTCGCTCGGTGAGTGTTGTTTTACCCGAATCGATATGGGCGGAAATTCCAATGTTACGTACTTTGTCGAGGTTTTTCATGATACCGTAAACGAAAATGCACTATAAGTGACAACAATCAGGACGCCGAGAGCCTGAGAAAAGGGTTAAACGCCGCGTCGGCAGGAGGAATTTTCACTCGAAAATTCCTGATTCGCGGAGTTTTAAAAGCAGCAATTTCAGTGAATCTTAGGAAGATACGATCGAAACATCTCCGATCTCACACCGTTAAACGCAGAATAGTAACGATGAATCCAGGATAAGAAAAGGGGAAAACCCTGATTTCCAAGCGAGAATCTTACGCAAAAGCAGCGTATATGCAAATCTTCGTCCTCCCCTGTCTCCAAATGGTGTATCCGGCACCTGTGAAAGTGGTGCGAATTATATTTTTTCAAAATTACCACCTTTTCAATTAAGACTCTTTCGTCTTTTAATATCGCGTGATATTATCTGGATATCTCGTGATATCACATTGTTAATACAGAGTGATTTGAGTCAAGTACTATACAAAGCAATGTGGCAATAGAGTGCGAAGGACATAAGGTAGCCGCTCAAAATTAAGCCTCAAAAAGATTCAAAGGATGATGCTTTGATTTCAAAATCTGTGCGAATGGTTGATATTGCAAAAAAGGCAAACGTAAGCCGTATGGCTGTATCTGCAGTTTTGCAGGGGACAGGTAAGGGGCTAATCCGTGTCAGCGATGAAAAACGATCTGAAATTGAACGAATTGCACGAGAGCTGGGGTATCAACCTAATCGAGCTGCTCAACAATTAGCGGGCAAAAAAAGTGGTGTCATCGCGGTGATGGCAGGAACCTGGTTTTATCCGGTCGAACTAAGAATTTTTTCATGGTTACAGCAGACTGCAAATGAACGTGGGTATCGAATGATGGCAGTTCAGTCTGATAGTGACATTGCGCCAATAAAGGATGTTTTGGGAGAGCTTCAAGGCCGGGGAATTGAAGGGCTGCTTTATGTGGCTTTCAACAATGAGCATCAATGGCCTGAAGTGAGGAGGTTGATTCGTGGGATCCCTCATGTTGTTTCCCTGATTGGAGACCTAGAGGATGAAAGAGCAAGCGGTGTTGTCAGTGATATTCACGAAGGGGCAGTGATGGCTGTTCAACACCTTGCAAAGCGTGGGCGCAAGAAAATAGTGATGATCACTGAAACTCTTAACTCTCAAAAGGATCGAAAACGAATTGAGGGCTTCAGAAAGGGGCATAGAAACCTGGGCCTTTCATTTACCGAGGACCAAGTCTGTAAAGCAACACAGGGATGGGAGTTGGATTCAACTCCAGAAAGAGAATGGGATGAGCTTTTGGAGGAAATAATATTTCGTCGAAATGCTGATGCGATTTTTGTGGATAGTGATTATACCGCTGTTGGTTTATTGAAGGCATTAAGGCGAAAAAAAATTGATGTTCCTGAAGATGTTTCTGTGCTTGGATGGGGAAACGAAAGTATTGCCCAGATGTATGATCCACCTATTTCTACGGTGAGTTACCAGGTAGACAGAATCGTCAACGCGGCGATGGACATTCTGCTGGAGCGTGTTGGGCAGGAATCGGAATCAACGACAATACATATTAAACCTAAATTAATCGTGCGAGAAACCACATAAATCCAGGTCAGGTAATTGAAGGTCCCCGGAACAGACCGGTTCTTCAATTGTTCCAAATTGTTCACGGGTTATTTATGGTTCAACGTGGTTTTTAGTACTTGGGTTGATTTTCTGGCAGATGAGGACATGCTGATGTTTTTCACACCACCTTAAAGGAGATCACCAGCATGCCTCGCGATCTAATATAC
>WFOZ01000143.1 GCA_015487825.1 Planctomycetaceae bacterium | reverse complement strand
GATTGCCATTCATCAATCTGGTGCGTTTCAACGCACCCTACTGCCTTATTTGGTGTCATCGCTGGATAAGGGTTTTTGCTTTCAATAAAAAGATAAGAAAACTTTTATTTATTTCTAATCTTCTCCAACAGCCAGCCATTTATTTTCGTACATTAATACACTGAGGAGCAGGACTCCGGGCCTGTCTCCGTTTATGGTTGCTCGCCGAAGAAATTCAGGTTTGAGTGATTCTCCGGCGGCAATCTCCCTATCTCAACACGAGAATTCTTCTCGCACAAGGAGACTGTCATGACGACTGGGCCTACTCCGTGGTGGAAAACTCTTTACAACCACAATCCTTTTTATGCTCTCAGTACTGTAATGATGCTGATTTCCGTTCGGGCGGCTTATGGCGAAATGCCGATCGGAGATATCAATTGCTGGCTTGTGATGGGCGTGCTTGCCGGCTACACAACGCTACTGGCTCTGATCGGAGTTTGCATTATCCGATTCGGAAAAATCTGGGAAGATGCCCGGTCAATTCTGTTGCTTCTGCTTTTGCTGTTCCTGGGAATATCGGTAAGCATGGACGATCTGTTCGTCAAAATGGGAACACCACAAGAGGGAGCAATACTTGCAGCGGGCGGCGTACTATTTTCATTCGTTGTCACTGAAACCGTTTTGCTGTTGAGCGGGATTCAATTGAAAATCCGCTATCGGTTACCTTATTACCTGTTTATGTTCCTGTTTTACTTCACGCCCTGGTGGTTCTCTCCTGAACTTCACCCGCGTCAGAGCAGTTCCATGGAATGGCTGTTGTTGCTGTTTCCTGTTGTTACTGCCGCAATTATTCTGACACTTCTTCCTGCGGTCTGGGCAGGTCCCCAATATATAAAAAATAACGGGACTCCCTGGAAATGGCCGATGTACCCCTGGTCGATGTTTGTCATTCTGGTTGTTGCCACGCTCATTCGCTCCTACGCACTCTGCCTCACTTTCGCCCCTACCGGACCCATCTGGCGAGAGTTATCGGGGGGCAGTCTGGGAATCGTTTTTTCGACCACCTGGGGAACATGGTTTCTCGTTCCGGTGCTCTGGGCGATTTTAATTCTTCTGCTGGAAGGGGGACTTGTTGTCCGCAGTCGAAAGCAATGCCGACTCGTTATGTGGCTCGCACCGATCATGTTACTTTTCTCATTACCGCTTGGTTCGTCACAGGTTTTCACTTCCTTCTGGGATCGAACCGTTCAAACAATTGGCTCACCGGTCTGGCTGACTGTTTGTCTGATCGTCACGTTTTATGCGTGGGCCTACCTGCGTAAAGTTCCCGGTGCAGCGACGGGAATTCTATTCTCGCTGTTATTGTTCTCCCGCATCGGACCTGCAACAGACAGCATCGCCACTTTGCTTCCTCTTCAACCCTGGCCATTTGCACTACTGGGAGCGGTGTTGATGATTCGCGGACTGCGGGAGTGGTCTTCGTCCAGGCAGGCGTTTGCGATGCTGCTGCTTATATTCAGTGTCTGGCTTTATCTGCCTTCCACTGCTTTCGCTTCCTGGAAAGCAACGCTTTCTTTTGCCGCGATCTGGGGATCTGCAATTATTATTGGGTTGATACATAAAGATAAACTGGCCGGATTTCTTCGAGCGGTTGCAGGAGTTCAGGCGATTCTGGTTGGTCTCTATATTCTGTTTGTTGCAGAATCTCCGGAATTCCTGTTTATTTACAAAATGTCTGCAATACTGATTCTGGCTGTCTGCTGTTTGATAATCGCGTATTTATGCCGCAGCTACTGGTATCTGCTTGGCTGCTTTGGGAATATTTTTATATTTGCTTACGGAACAATGATGATCGGTTATCATCAGGCGAGCCAATATTATGGAACCACTGCAATCGCATCTTTCTGCTGGAGTGTGGGTATGTTGATATTTGCACTGTTAATTAGTGCCCACAAAGCTCACTGGCTACCTGCCTCACTTGTCCCCCGGTCGTGGTCACGGTAAAACTGCGAGGAGCTATCGATCGTAGCCTGGTACCGGCAAGAGGTCAGGAAAATTCAACACGCAAACAAATACGCGAATGCGTATCAGAATGGAAAATCGAATGGAACGTCCGAGGACGCATCAGTTTATATCGCGACTGTCAATGGGCCTGCTTCTGCTGGTTACTGCGCACGTTGCCCCGTCGCCCTGCCGGGGAAGTAATACTTCATCGAAAAAACCGAATGTCCTGTTTATTTCGATTGATGATCTCAACGACTGGGTCGGCTGTTACGGCGGGCATCCGCAGGTGAAAACGCCTGCTATCGACAAGCTGGCCCGGCGTGGAACGGTCTTTTTGAATGCGCAATGTCAGGCACCTATTTGTAATCCTTCCCGTGCCAGTTTAATCACCGGGCTGCTTCCCTCGACAACCGGTATTTATTTTCTGGGTCCGGACTTTCGGCAGGTCGAGAAAACGCGAACTGCCGAATCCCTGTTTCAATATTTTCAGAAGCATGGCTACTACACCATCACTCGGGGAAAGATTTTTCATGGCAAAATGAGTGACATCGACCGGGCATCGTTTGATGAACTCAGCCCTGCCCGCTCCGGTGCCTCCAGGCCGAAAAAGAAACTCAGCTACACGAAGCCGAATTCATCAAGACTTTGGGATTGGGGAGCGTGGCCCGAAAAAGATGAAGAGGTGCGCGATCACCTGACTGCAATATGGGCCGCGGATCGGCTTCAGGAACTGGCTCAGACAGAAAAGCCG
>WFOZ01000142.1 GCA_015487825.1 Planctomycetaceae bacterium | reverse complement strand
GGCCAGATACGCCACTTCGACATCGGGATGTTCTGCAAAAGAAGCTCCTACGCAGTAGCCCCGCCCTCGAACCCCGACAATACCAAGAACGATTTTTTCATTCGCCCCGGCTGCCTTTGCCGGTTTCGATGTAGAAAGTGCAAGCGATCCTGCGATCGCCCCTGCGCCAACCTGACCACTGCGTGCCAGAAAATCTCTACGAGGAAGTTGTTCAGACATGATTGATCTTTCATCTAATTCAAGGGAAGATAAACGAGGCAGGAAGCGGGCAGGAATGAGTGAATCCAATCATCCTGAAAGCTTGCGTTGATTATCTCTGATGAAAACCGGGAAATCAAGTCTGTCTGTTGTATAGAATAGACTTGAGTATCGCGATTCCAAAGAGACTGTTCTCGGTGAGGCCTATCCAATTCAATTATCCACAGACCATTTTTTTCGCTTGAGACTATAGTGACATGCCGGATAAGCGCCTTTTGCACCAAATCCAATAGAACATCCACCACTTTCTCCACCCTGGTAGTAGATCCAACAGGGATATCCATAAACTGGAGGCTCAGGAATATTTTCAAGCTCACCAGAAACTAATGACTGAATACTCTGTGGATATTCACCATGCTTGAGATGGTATTGTTCAAGTGCAATTATGATGGGCTCGGCTTGTTTTCTTGCCTTATCTGCTTTAGATGAACTTGGATTAAAGGTAAACATACTTTGGCCATTTCGAATCTGCAAGTACCCACCTGTGGTAATAAACAACACAACTGGAATTATGATGATGCAGGCTATCGTTCTACTTTTCATTAGAATGAACTTTTTGAAATATTGGCGTGTGCCGCGATGCGTTGGAGTTGGAATGATCGTCATAGGAGAGGTTGAATTTCCGTTCGCACGGCTCACAAAGACGAGTCTCCCAAAAGGAAAACCAGAAAACAAATTGTAATGAGTAAGCTGAGAGCAATTTATCATCACTCAAACAAAAATTAAAATCCACCCTGCGACTGTTATGAAAGTCATCGAAAATGAATATCGATCAATTACTGAATGAACTGCGGCGTGAAGGGATTCGGGATGAGCGTGTGCTGGACGCAATCGCCAGCATTCCGCGCGAACTGTTTGTGCCAGAAGCTCAACAACCGTATGCGTACGAAAACCGGGCATTGCCGATTGATTGTGGGCAGACAATTTCACAGCCATACATCGTAGCGCTAATGAGTGAGGCACTGAAACTTCAGGGGGACGAATCGGTTTTGGAAATTGGGACCGGTTGCGGGTATCAGGCAGCCGTTTTGTCTCGCCTTGCCGGTCGTGTTACCACCATTGAACGCTGGGAGGAACTTTCACAGCAAGCTCAAAAAAGACTCACCGAATTGGAGATTGATAATGTGACATTTTTGGTCGGTGACGGTTCTGTCGAGCTGAGTACCGAAGAGCGCTTCGATGCGATCATTGTCACCGCTGCTGCCCCCGCATTGCCAGATGCGTACCGAAAACAATTGAAAGACCCTGGCCGCATTATCATTCCCATTGGTGAGGAATCGACACAATCGTTGATGCTGTATCAATTGAAAAATGGAGAGTGGAAAACAACTCATTTGGGCGGCTGCCGATTCGTCAAACTGATCGGTAAAAACGCCTGGCAGCCATTTGCGGATTAAAAGTTGTCGGGGCCGCCCTTACTCATACATTAATGCCATGAGCGTCCAGCAGATGACCGCAAGGAAAGCGGCTGCGGAGGCGGGGACGATTTGTGTCAGAACGTGATCCATTAAATCGGTGCCGGTTGTCATTGCACTTAAAACGGTAGTATCGGAAATGGGCGAACATTGATCGCCGAAAACGGCACCGTTCAGCACGCTTGCAAAGCAGATCATCAAATAAACTTTTTCATTGGCAAGCGATTCCGTCTGAGCGATTGAAATGGCCAGCGGTATCGCCAGCGGAAACGCAACGGCATACGTCCCCCAGCTTGTGCCCGTTGAAAACGCAATGATAATTGTGACCGCAAACAAAATGCCGGGCAGGCACCAGAAAGGAATCGAATCTCCCAATAGTTCAACCAGATACGCACCGCCGCCAATCGATTGCGTGATGTCTCCCATCGTTACAGCGAGCATTAAAATTACCGAAGCAACAACAACACTTTTGAGGCCATTTCCGATTCCAGCAATCAGCTCATGAAGTTTCATGCCTCTCCCAAGAGCCATGATCGCAGCAATAACCAGCGCCGTAGCAAAACCCCATCGAACTTGCGGCGTGCCTGTTGCAATGAAGCTACCGACAACTACACTCGTAAGCAGTACCAGCGGAAGAATAAACTCAATCGGATGCGGTCGGTAATGCTGCGGGACATCGTGCATTTCTTCATTACCAAGAGACAAAGGCATGCTCCCTGTACGATTTAATTGCCCCGTGGTTCGAGACCGCTTGATCGCATCACGGAACCGACGACCAAGAAACGGGGCAGCATCCATCGAAAGAAGCAATGTGCCGGAAACAGCAAATATCGCATAAAAGCTGTAGGGGATCGCTGCAAAAAAGAAGTTGATTCGGGCCGTTTCACTAGCCAGATACGCGATCCCCGGAAGAAAAATGAGTGCCTGGATATAACTGGGCCATGCATTAAAAGCGAGTAAACAGGCAATTGGCGAAGCGGTGGAATCGACAATGTACGACAACTCTTCATGGCTGACTCGCTGTTGATCTGCAATCGGTTTGACGGTGGTGCCGACCAGAACGGTACTGATTGTCCCACCTTGAAAAAAGAGGATCCCCAACCCCCATGCAACAAATTTGGCAGAGCGTGGCCCGCGAACGAATCGGCGAGTGACAGCTTCGGCAAAGGCAATCGCTGCCCCGGTTTTCGACCAGACTCCCATTAGCCCGCCGAGCAGCCAGAGGTAGAGAATTAAAATGCCAGCCGCCTGTTTCGATGCCAGCGATGTCAAAAGAACTTCATCGGTAAAATCGTAATGTTGAAGAATCAATGCTCCGCAGATAATTCCGATGAGCAGCGATGTTAACGGCTCGCGACATATCCAACAGAGCGAAATCGCCACAACAGCCGGCAGCAACGACCAGATTCCGTAATGAGCAGTCGCTACCAGTTGAGAGTAATGGGCTTTTCCTGTCGAATCGGTATCAACAACCAGAACTTTTGTTTCAGGCGGAGCCGTTCCATTCGCTGAGTGCATCGCCAATTGCTCTTGAGATAAACCAGATTCTGACAACATCGTTGCGCTGGAAATATTTTTAATATCATGAGCATCAACCGCAAAGCCCTGCACTACCCAGACCGGGCGGACAAAAATTCCAATTATTGCAGAGAGAAACAGAACAACAGCAATCATCATCCCAAGCAGGTGATTTCCTGATGATGCAGTCGAGGGGCCGGAACCTTGGGGGGCTTGTTCAATCTCTGTTTGCGATGCTTTCAAACTTGCTGATTCCTCGTTATGTTTCGGTTGTTGGTCTTTGCCTGTTTGTACGGTAACATATTTTGTCTGTTGCAGTAAATGAGGCCTCTGTCTCTTCTCGTTTGATCCAGACGGGATGATAAGCTGGAATGAAAAGATCTTATCCTGCAGAAACAATGAGCTGATTATGAAGCAGTGCAAATTCATCGCCTACGGTTTTTCAAAGAATGCGATGAGATTTTGCACTATTCACTTCAATCTTATAACAATTTCAGTGCAGAGTTGGTTTTCTTTGTCGCTAAGACGTACGATAGAGTTCATAACTCTACCCAGACTGAATTATTCTAAGAGCCGCGAGTGACATTGAATCTTGTTTGAAATTTCGCCTCACGTAAATTTCTCGATATATTTCCCGTACGATGGCTTTCCAAAGCCGTCGGAATTGGTTCTGTTATACCAAGACAGTTTTTGAAACCCGTCTTACATTTTGGAAACCTGGACGTATACAGCCGCATTTTTGAGGTAATTGAATATGTGCAAAATATCTGAAGTGATACGACGCACTTCCCAGTGCTCAGAGAAGAAATTGGTTGGCTGGTCAGCGTTGTTGATATTTGGTTTCCTGTTTGTCTGTTTCGTTTCTTCTACGGATGCAGCGAAGCCGCCCAAGAAGCCGCAGGTGAAATTCGGCAAATGGCAGTACCTGTTTCGCGCCTCTTCGAACGATTTCGGTACGAAATCATTGCCTGGGAATTCAATCATCAAGCCTCTTGAAAAATTCACGATTAAGGGAGTCCATGAAAAAGATGTCAACCGCCTGAACCATGTGATTTGTGATGGTCGGTGGGGAATCTCCCAGGGAGTTCTCACACAATTGTCCGGTCGAGCTGCTGCGATCAAATTGGGGCGGGCAGATAACTTTGAACTGGAAGCAGGAATTGATGCAAAGGGTATCGGCGGCTGGTTTCTTCTTTTCGGTTACGATGAAGGCCACGGTTACGGCATCTATAATGTGACACTCAAAACGAGTGGCAGCCCCTGGTTTCTGACAGAATTCAGAGACCAAAAAGGAGTTGAGGGAACAGATCGTGAAATTGGTCGATATGAATCACGAGGAAAGGAATCGTTGAAGTTACGCGTTTTCGATGGAAAAGTCACTATGTCAATTGGCAACCGCATGTTGCTGGAAAATGTTGAACTGACATCACTTCACGAGGGCGATATTATTCTTGGAACCTACGATACACAGTATGGCCCCAAGCCCGTTAAAATATATGGGCTTCGCTTACGCACCATAAAGTAATTTTCCATAAGAAAGATATCTCCTTGAAGGATATTTACGATGACAATCAGCCCCGCTCTGCCTATGTGCATGTTCCATTTTGCTTGAAGCGATGTAGTTACTGTGATTTCTCAATTATTGCAGGCAGAGATGATCTGATTCCCCGTTATTTGCAGGCGTTGGAATTGGAAATCTCTCAATGTTTGCAAAAGTTCGATCAGTCTCCACAGCTGGATACGCTTTTTATTGGTGGAGGGACACCAACTCTGCTTAGCCCAACCGAACTGGAAGAGCTACTATCCATTCTCCTGCGTCATTTTCGTTTAGCGCAGGGTGCAGAATATACGATTGAAGCGAATCCCGATGGTTTGAGTATCGAGAAACAGCAGGTCCTCAAACAGTTTGGCGTCAACCGGATCAGTCTGGGAGTTCAATCGTTTGATGCCGAAATCCTGAAACGGCTGGATCGAAAACATTCGCCGCAACAGGTCATTGGAATTCTTGAACAACTCTCTTCTTCGATGCCAAATATTTCTCTCGATTTGATTTATGGCGTTCCTGGTCAATCGTTGGCAAGTTGGCAGCAAACCATTCAGCAGGCGATTCAATTACAACCGGCGCATATCTCAACGTATGCGTTAACCTTTGAAAAAGGAACCAGCTTCTGGTCACAACGTTCAAAAGGAAAGCTGAAGCAGGTGGAAGACTTGTGCGAAATCGAGATGTATCAATGGACCGTCGAAACACTGCAGGCAAGCGGCTACCCTCAATACGAAATTTCCAACTTCGCCAGGCCGGAAATGGAATCCCGACACAATTGTGCTTATTGGACAGGACAACCTTACCTGGCATTCGGCCCGGGGGCTTCACGGTTTGTGGATGGAACCCGTAGCACAAACCATCGCAGCCCGTTCACCTGGATGAAACGGATTGAAGCGGACCTTTCACCAATCGATTATACCGATGATCTCACTTCTGAACAACGTGCCAGAGAACTTTTCGCCATTGGGTTGGGTTATCTTCAGGGCGTTGAAAAATCGAGAATTGAACGTCAGAGCGGACATCGGATTGAATCACTGCTTGAAAATGAATTAATCAACCTGAAACAGAAAGGCTGGATCGAAGAAACAGAGCAGTTCATCCGCCTGACCTCTGAAGGAAAACTCTTTGCAGATGCCGTGGCTTGTGAAGTAATTTGATGTTGTGGATTATTTCCCGTTCTCTGAGATTTCACTTTTTATTGAATTGCTTCGGCTGGCAATTCCGTTTTGAGTCTGCCTGTCTATAATGGTCTGTATTGCTGACGGTAAAAGTATGCGAACGGCTCGCAAATTTTAGAAAAATTTCAGTTTGGTTACGGCTATCAGAATGAACCAGCCGTGCTGAGTTGTCTGTAGCAAAAATATTGGCTTCGGCCTTACCGGTTTAAGGAATGAAAAAGCGTTAGAAAACAGTATGACACAATTACCAATTCTTGATCAGGCGAGCGAGCCTGTTTCTCTGACAAATAGTGCACTTGAAAGTGAATCGGCAAGTGGTGGCAAGGGGACTTATGCCTTTATCTCGTTGGGATGTCCTAAAAATCTTGTTGACAGTGAAAAAATGCTGGGGACACTCGCGGTAGATGGTTACGCGTTGACGGCTGAACCGAAAGGGAGCGACTTCGTGATCATCAATACCTGTGGGTTCATTGATGATTCCCGTAAGGAATCGATTGAAGTGATTGAGGAGATGCTCGAACTGAAGCGTGTCGGCCAGACCAAAGGCGTGATCGTTGCGGGATGTCTTCCCGAAAGAATTGGCGGAGATTTACGGGCGAGGCTGCCGGAGATCGATCACGTAGTTGGTGTTTTTGGACGCGATGAAATTGCAAAAGTGGCTGATCGCCTCGTTGGTAATATTAACGAACAACGTGATCTGTTCCGTCCTGCTCCGATACGTGCGATGGATGATCGCACGCGACTGCGAATCACGCCAGCTCATTATGCATACCTGAAAATCTCTGAGGGATGCAATCGAACCTGCACGTTCTGTTCAATTCCCAGTATGCGGGGCAAGCATGTTACCAAGCCGATTGAAAAAATTGTAGAAGAAGCCGAAGAACTCGCCGCTGATGGCGTCAAAGAATTGATTCTTGTTGCACAGGATACAACTTACTACGGAATGGACTTATATGGCGAGGTTCGCCTGACTTCGCTACTGGAAGCATTGGAGAAAGTGGAAGGAATCGACTGGATTCGCCTGATGTATCTGTACCCGGTTAATTTCACGGACAGGTTGATCGATCAGATTGCGGGCTCCTCAAAAGTGCTCCCTTATCTCGACATGCCCTTACAGCACATCAGTTCCCGTGTATTAAAACGAATGCAGAGACGTGTTAACAGAGAAAAAACAATCGAACTTGTGGAAAAACTTCGTGAGAGAATTCCTAATCTTGTGATGCGAACAACTTTTGTGGTCGGTTTTCCGGGAGAAACTGACGAACAATTTGAACAGCTTCGCAATTTCGTTCAGGAAACAAAATTCCAACGCATGGGTGTGTTTGCATATTCTCTGGAACCGGGAACACCAGCTGTGAAACTCGATGGACATTTGCCTGAAGAAATAAAACAGCAACGTCAGGAAATGTTAATGGCTGATCAACAGCAGATCGCATTTGAATATGGCGAATCACTTGTCGGTTATGAACTGGATGTTCTGATTGATGAGCAACTTGAAAATGGTCTCTGGCAAGGGCGTTGTTTTGCTGATGCTCCGGAAATTGATGGAACCGTTTTTGTTCAGGGGGAAAATTTATCAGTGGGAGAATTCGTGCCAACAGAAATTATTGCAACACAGGATTACGATCTTGTTGGACAAGCCGCCGAGTAATCAGATTTTTCGTAAAAGCAGATTAAAGGGTAGTAACAATGAGTGAACGTATCTGGAATGCTCCGAATATTATTTCGATGTCGCGAATGGTTCTCTCTTTTGTACTCTTTGCGCTGCTCAGTTCTACCGATTGGTGGACGACCTCTGCGATTTTATTTGTGGTTGCGATTGCCACCGATGCCATTGATGGTTATATCGCCCGCAAATACCAATTAGTGACTACTTTTGGACGCATCCTTGATCCACTGGTTGATAAAGTGATCGTGTGTGGTTCGTTCATTTTCCTGCAACAACTCGATGGGAGTGGCGTTTCCCCCTGGGTGACGCTGGTCATTGTGATTCGCGAAATGTATATCACCAGTCTGCGTGGGTTTCTGGAACAGCAGGGGATCGATTTTTCTGCAAAGTTGAGTGGAAAATTAAAGCTTATTATACAGGCTTTTGCGATTCCGGTTTGCATGATGTCTCTGGAGAGTTCATTTCAACAAAATGCAACATTTCTGTTGGTTCGAGACATCCTTGTTTACGGCACCGTATTGATTACCGTTTACAGCGGCATTGAATATACTCTGAGAGCCGTGGCACTTTTTCGCAAGCAAAATCAGTTAGATGAACAGCAATAGCAGTTCAGAACCTTGTTAGTGAAATGCTGTGCAACTGTAGCAGGAGATCCTGACCTACAGTCCTGATGCCTCTGCTTCCTGTTCAGTTCCTGCTTGTCAATACAAAACTTCAAACAGCGTTTAACTGAGTCATGTCGAGTTGCCTGGTAAAACGGGAAAGTAAACTGTGGTCATGAGTGACCATCACGAGCGTTGCGCTGCTCAGTTCGATTGCGTTGAAGAGAAAATCGAGAGTTTTGGCTGCTGTGACGGGATCGAGATTTCCTGTTGGTTCGTCTGCAAGAATCAGTTTGGGTTGCTGAAAAATTGCCCGACCGATGGCTGTTCTCTGTCGTTCTCCCTGAGAAAGCTGGTTGGGGTATCGATGAAGCAGCGACTTCAATTGCAATTGGTCGGCAATCGATTCAATGCGGTCACGAATATTCAGATCAGTATCTGACCGAGACAAAAAACTTGCCAATGAGATATTATCTCGCACACTCAGGTACTCAATCAATCTGAAGTCCTGGAAAACAACTCCTATCTGCTCAATACGGCGAGCCTCCCGCTCTTTTTCACTGCAGGTTCGCTGGTCGCTTCCGAGAACCTCAATAGTTCCCGAAATTGCTGATTTGTAGCCGGAAATAAGAGAAAGCAGAGTCGTTTTTCCGGAACCACTTGGCCCAGTCACTGCAATTCTTTCGCCCTGAAAAACATCAAATGAGTTGATGTTCAGCTGGAACTGTCCATCGGAAGTCTGATAGATAACATTTTCAAGGTGAATCTGATGCAATGAAGACGCGGCGTTTTTTAAATTTCTGTTTGCCATTGGTTCTAATGCCTTCTCGAGGCTTTGAGGCTGCTATTTTTTGATTTCAATCCGTCAATACAAAATGGAAGCTTCACTAAGGTGATTCATTTCCAACTGCGATTGCAGTGGCGGTGGCGTACAGTTTGCAGTGGGAGATGGAAAGAAGAAGTTGCGAGATCCCCAGACTTTGCGCAAACTGGGCTGTCGGGCCGGAAAGTTCAATGACCGGCTTACCGCTCGGTAGCGAGACAACTTCAATTTCGATCCAGTGAATCCCTTTGACAAAGCCGGTGCCAAAGCTCTTCATCACGGCTTCTTTAGCCGCCCAGCGACCGGCATAATGTTGAGCGGAATTTTTTTTTGAACTGCAATACTCAATTTCAGCTTGCGTATAAATGCGATTTAAAAACGCATCGCCATGACGCTGAATCATACTGGCGATGCGTTCGGTTTCAGTGATATCGGTTCCTAAGCCCATAACTTGCATATCGGCTTATTCCTCATCCTCATCACTCTGGTCGTCATTATTCTTTTTCTCTCCATGAGCGTCGTGGTCGTGTTCTTTTTTTTCCTCATCTTCGATTTCATCAGCACCACACCATGCTTTGAGAATATTAAGGTCTTCTTCAGTCAAGACTGCTTCAGGATGAGTCGGAAGATAGAACCACAAAGGCATTTCGCCGGACTCAATCGATTCCCAACATTCATCAAGAAACATTTCCGGCGTATCTTCTTCATCGTAATAGTCTCCCCATTCTGAGAAGTTCAATGCATTGCGTCCCAGGACGACATCTCTGGAAATGAGAATGGAAACAGGGGCGACGTAGCTGTACCACAGCCATTTCGTTTCGTTAGAATGGCAATCGTAGCAGGCGCGTTTAAGGATAGATCTGACATTATCCGGAGCAATGATATCAGCGACGACTTCAGGGTTATTGCGATCAACCGGGTAAAGCTGGAGCGCCAGGAATAAAATAATTAACACAACAAAGGCTTTGCGAGCCCACGAAGACTTCTTCTTTTGGGTTTCTGGTGCATTTTCAGGTGATGTTTTTTCCATGTTGAAGCTCCTGTGGTCGGTATGTCGGGGGGATGCAACCTGCAAACTCAGAATATCCTATTATTTTGAATCTTTCGATGAAAGACTCCAATCCAAATTCAGCAGTCTGCATAGTGAGGAAAGTTCAGTCATCATTTCTATAGCAGGTGAATGAAGCCTACAGGCCGTTTGATGCCGATTTTCACCTTGCCACTGTCAGATATGTATAGCAAATCTTTCAACGCAAATACAGGATGTTTTTATCGAAAAACCTACTTTCGTATTACAATCTGCCTGGGCCAAATAAAAAAGCGAGGCAGATTTCTCTGTCTCGCTTTATTAGCTAGATCGATTATCAGTTTCAGAATAACCGATTAGAATCGGAGATTATAATCGAGTGTCAGGCGGTTATCCATTAAATCGTTTCGGCTGGAGACAGGAATTTCGAAAGCCAGGCCGACTTCGGAACTGTCTCTTATACACATCT
>WFOZ01000141.1 GCA_015487825.1 Planctomycetaceae bacterium | reverse complement strand
GGACATGTCTCGGGTCACCCCGAGACAAAAACCCGAGACACCCGAGACAAAATGCGCACCATACCATAAGACCATAAAGAACCATACTAAACCAAATAACTTACAAACCATAAATACCATTAATGGTTCTTTACAGAAATTTTCTTTTCAGGATCTGCAAGATTGGGAATTCCGTGATGCGCAAGCCATCCAGAAGCGATATGAGCAAGTCCTCAAAGCAGGGATTGCGAACGGCAGCGATGCGGATCGCCGAAGTTTCTTTGCTTTGATGATCCACATCACGCATACAAAATGTGCTTCCAAAGCGGGGCTGCTTACTTTTCTGCTTCGGGGCAATAAAGACCGAAATAACAAGACCTGGCGTACAAGAGCCAATGGTGATGATGATGACAAAGCGCATGCGATGATCAAGAAGCTTGATTTTGGCGAACAGGAAACACCAATAGCCGATCTTTGTGAATTCGAGGATGCCGACGAAGTTGCATATTCGGACGAATGGCTGTTGCCGAAAGACAAGGAACAGGATCCAGTCGAGGAAAAACCGCTGCTGGCAGAAGCGGACATCAAGCTTCTGCAGGAAGCCCAGGAACGGTTACGGAAGGAAGTTGTGCAGGCATGAAGACAGAAATCATCGTCCATGAGGCGGCAAAGATTCCGGGCTGGATGACCAAAAAGGAACTGACCTGGCTGGTCGAAAAAGCGAAGAGCCAATACGAATGGTCATCGTGGGTGGAACTCGGCAGTTATTGCGGTCGCAGTCTGTTGGCTGTCGGCCTGGCGTTGCCGGCTGGGGCATCACTTGTATCGGTTGATTCCAATTGGCAAAACCGGAAAGAGTGTGGCACCAACCTGTTCGACGTGCTGCAGCGGTTGGACCGGGAACGCCGGGGAGAGATCACCTTGCAGGCAGTGCGTGCTACAACGGACGAGGCTTGCCGATTGTATTACGGGAACTCTTTTTCTGTCGTGTTCATCGATGCCAACCATAGCTACCAGTTTTGCCGAAACGACATACGGAAGTGGCTGCACCTGATGGAGCGAAATGGCACGATCTGCGGGCATGACTATTGCGATGCCTGGCCGGGTGTGCAAAAAGCGGTGGATGAGTTATTGCCGAACCGCCAGCTATCGGAAACCATCTGGCATTGCCAATTGTCAGACCAAAGGAACAATGATCAATGAAAATCTTCGGAATCGGTCCCAATAAAACCGGAACGGTCAGCATTGCGGAAGCGTGCCAGCGTCTTGGCTTGCGAGTCCTGCATGATCGAAAGAAAGGGGAACGGATTTGCGAGGCCCTGAAAGTCCAGGCGAACGAATCGAAACTGCTCGATCCGGTGATTGATGAGCTGGATAACTACGATGTCTTTCTCGATGGTCCTTATTACGAAGTGATGAACGAAATACGAAACGCCCTTGACGATCCTCGCTTCCTCTGTTTGAGTCGCGGTATGGATGGCTGGATCAACTCCCGGATTGTGCATTGTTTGCATAATCGTGTAATGGATGCCGGCAACTGGAAAGAGATCGATACAGTTGCCTGGCGAAAAGAGTTACGGAGAATTCGATGTGTCATCGACAATAATCTAAAGAGTGAAGATCGACTTGTTTGGATGGACGTGGCAGCCGGCGATGGCTGGGATAAGCTATGTAGCCTGATCGGTTGCGACGTGCCGGATTCGCCCTTCCCGTATTATCACACCACCCCCGAAAAACTGTTGCAGATTCACTCGACGAAATCACGACGCAGACCAATCGAAACGGCACCGATTATTCTCGGGGTGCGTTCAATGAGTGATTGGCAAGACGGCCAGAATCTATTGACGGCTCCCTGGGATGGCTGGGAAGATCGGTTGCAATGGTGGGACGAAGTCTTTGAAATGCCTTACCATGTTTATCGATACGGTCTGCAGATAATTGCCAGGAAGAATTGGGCGAGAATCTCAGGGCTTGACTCGATTGTGTCCGTCCGAAGCTGGCAACCGGAACTTTTTCACGATGCTGTTGTGATTCCGATCGATGATGACGACTGGTTGGCCCCACAGATTTGTCATGTGATCAGAAATCAAATTCAAGCTGATACAACGGCGATCAGTTGGCAATCTGATCGCATAGAATGTCCGCATCGATATGTGAAAAATACTTGCGGAGACGCAAATTTCTACATCACAAACGGCTATGCGTTGACACCGAACTATCGTGACATCGTTGGTGATGAGCAATTCAAGGATTCCCTGTTGTGGCACGTACGTGCTGCGGATCATGCGAAAGAGCAAAGCAGGCACCTTGATGCAGTGCTGGGAGCCGCCCCGCGAACGTGGGCTTCTGTGACCACACTGGGACAATTCAATTCAGCAAAAGAGCTTGCTGATGCGGCGGTACAGGCAAAATCGTGGCATCGTGAAAAGTTCAATGAATTGGGTGATGATTACCGTGAAGAATTTATCGGTCTTTGGATGCTGAATCAGAAACTATTGAAGGGAATCCGGGAATGCTGGCTGTCGTGACATGTTTTTTCAATCCGTGCGGATTAACCCAGCAGATAGAAAATTATTATCGATTTGCCGATTCAATTGCTCCGGTCCCCCTTTATACCGTGGAGATGTCATTTTCTGGGCAGTTTTCCATCCGCAATTCGTTCAAAGTGAATGGCTGCCAGAAAACTCAATTGCTGTGGCAGAAGGAACGCCTGATCAATCTGGGGATACGGCGATTGCCGAGGCGGTATAACAACGTAGCCTGGATTGATTGTGATGTGCTGTTTACGAATCTATCCTGGTACGAGGAAACGGAAAGGCTGTTGGAGTCCTATGCCGTAGTGCAAATGTTCCAGAAATGCCATTGGCTCGATCGGAAT
>WFOZ01000140.1 GCA_015487825.1 Planctomycetaceae bacterium | reverse complement strand
CATTATTAACCGTCAATTCAATTCCAAAGCAGGAACCATAAATGAGAAACAGAGTCCAGACACGGTAATCTTTACAGGCATCAATAAAACTCCCTTTACTCTGTTTATGAGTCGGCATCTTGCCTGCTGCTTTTAGATCCGCAAAGTTTCCCTCAGGCGTATCTTGCGTAAGAAAGTAGTAAGCGATACCAGTTAACGCACAGACAAAACCGGCAACAAACATCGCGGCCCGCCAGCCGATTGCTTCGGAAAATCCAAACAGTCCGACAAACATGGTCAAAACCAGAGGCATGATCAATTGAGTCACACCTCCACCCAGATTCCCCCAACCGGCAGAGGTTGCGTTTGCTGTCCCGACACAATTGGGAGCAAACATAATTGACGTGTGATACTGCGTAATCACAAAAGCTGCACCGATCCCACCGATTGCAATTCGAAACAGAAGGAATGTCGTAAAATCGTGAGCAAAACCGATACACATCACCGGGATCGAACCAATCAGAAGCAGTCCGGTAAAACTGAGTCGCGGGCCAATTCGATCACACAGCCATCCGATAAATAGACGGGCCAGAACGGTAATCGCAACCGAGCCGATAATGCACCAGCCAATTTGCTCTTTCGTCAACGACATTTCATCTCGCACAATTTTCATCAACGGGGCGATGCCGAACCATGCGAAAAAACAGAGAAAAAATGCGAACCAGCTCATGTGAAAAGCCCGCATTTGCGGCGTCTTCAAATTAAAAAGATCAATTCGAGTTGCTTTACCTTTGATGTTCATCTACCTCATTACCCTTTATCATGCCAACAAATCGGCGCATACCTTTCACGCAAAACTCTTTCAGATTTTCTGCATCAAGCAACAAAACAGAAATCTCACAGAACGCACGAGAACTCATTCCCTGAGTTTCAGCAGGATTCATTATGCAGCGATATCAATAAAACCGATCCTTCGATAACCAACGATCTATCAATGAAGAGCGACCTGCCATTGATAGAAAAAGTAACGATTCAGTGGTTTGTCACCAGTGGTGTAGGGTCCGCTATTGCGGACCATCGCATGAAATGGGGATTCCGCATTCTCTATGTGGTCCCCAATAGCGGACCCTACGGCTGAGTCGTTATCAAAAATATCTGATTCAAGCATTACGCAAGCGGCGTGCCAGAGTTGAAGAAATAATCAGAAATAAACATAACCCCTTACGATGGAAGAAGTTGCAAGCGGTTGATATCTGTTGATGTGTCTTTCTCTTATCAAGATCGCATAGAATTTAAGCAGTCTTGCCCCAATTTTCATATCAATCAGCAATCACTGATGCACAAGCAGTTAATCCCCATCTTTTTTGCTCGCTTGCTTGTAATTGGAGTGAGGAATCAAAGAGAATACCGCCGATTCGGACCGGTGATCGTAAGAATCTATTATAAGACATTTGAATTTAATATTTTGAGTAACGATTCAGCGCTGGCGTAGGGTCCGCTATTGCGGACCACGATGGGAGGTGGAGCCTCCTATTTCTGCGGTGGTCCGCAATAGCGGACCCTACAAACACCCTTAATTTCTGCAATAACCAAACATTGCTGAATAGTTACAACATTTCCAATAACAATCTGTCCCCAGCCACCCTCCGCTGAGTAGTTACGGTTTAATTGGCTAAAACGTGCTTTTTTTGAGCTTTTGACAACAAGTAAATTCTGGCGAAGCTTTGCTTCAAGCCAAATATATCGAAAGGTAGAATTCAATAATGTGCCACGGCTCACAGAGTCGTGGCACACCATTTAGTGTCGTTTTCTGTAAACTTTTTCTTCCTGGGGCAACCACGGCTAACACTGTGCGGTTGACTGCATACAGGAAGGGTAAAACAAAAGCCCGGTTGTTTTCAGCATATTAAAACTGAAAACGCCGGGCTTTTTTGAATTCATTCTGTTAATCAGAACGTATCCATAATGAAGTGCTTCCCTTTGTGCCAGGGGCGTTCTGTGGGGTAAAAGTTGTACCAGTCTTTGTTGTAAACAGGTACTTGCATTTCAGGGCCATAGCGGTAGTACATGTGATTATTGCTTTGGTACCGCTGGAAGTTTTGTGGGTAATAAATGTACGGATAATGGTAGAACCGATTCCAGTCCGTCGGTTGACCGTATCCCTGCTGAGCAGAGACTTCGGTTGAAGTCGCTCCAAATGCGACCATCATTGTCCCAGCCATTAAACTGGCAAATGCCAAACGTCGAAACATCCTTGTCTCTCCTTTTTGATGATTACGAACCAGCAATATGCCGGGATCGGGATTTCATTCTGCAGTTCATTCAACAGGAACAGACATGTTCAGCCATGCAAAATGGTATCTGGTCCTATCTCATCCATCGACCCGATTGCAACCCGCACATCAGAAAACTTCCGAA
Organism: Planctomycetaceae bacterium; assembly: GCA_015487825.1. Lineage (GTDB taxonomy): Bacteria > Planctomycetota > Planctomycetia > Planctomycetales > Planctomycetaceae > Rubinisphaera. Next base: position 782 of record WFOZ01000140.1, on the reverse strand, counting down.
TTACCGACAACGATTTGGAGAGAAAATCAGGATTGTAAAAATGACAAACTGAATGTTGGTTAGATTGTAGAGTTCGCGCTGTTTCGGCTATAAAGCGTTAATCAATAAACAATCAAAAGGAATTTCATGTTTCGTACGATCATTTTATTTGTTGTCTCGCTGATCATTTCATTGTGTTCTTCGAGACTGGTTACACAAAGTGTTGGCTCTGAGCGATGTGAGCCGAGGGTTTGCGAGCAGCGTATCAGGCAACATATCGAGCGTTTAGCCTCGAAGCAAATGCAGGGACGCCGGGGGATTCATGCGGTCAAAGCGGCAGAATATGTCGCAGAAGAATTTCAAAAACTGAATCTGCAACCTCTGTTTGTGACATCTTGCCGGGATGCACCACGTAGCTTTTTTCAAAGCATTCCCGCAACCCCTGATAAGGACGGAAACAGTAAAACAGCCGGAAAGAATGTTGCTGGGTTGCTAGTCGGGTGCGATGCCAATCTAAAAAATGAATACATTATCGTGGCGGCCCATCACGATCATCTCGGAAGAATGCGAGACGGCATTTTCTTCGGAGCAGACGATAACGCCTCCGGTGTTGCGATGGTGCTTGAAGTTGCCCGGGTTCTTTCTACATCTCCCAATTCAATGAAACGCTCTGTGCTGTTTGTCAGTTTCGATCTCGAAGAGCATCTGCTTTTCGGTTCCCGCTGGTTCACTGCCCACCCACCGATTCCGCTCAAACAGGTGAAAATGATGATTGTCGCAGATATGCTCGGCCGGTCTCTGGG
>WFOZ01000139.1 GCA_015487825.1 Planctomycetaceae bacterium | reverse complement strand
TTTGAAGATATCGTGAATGGATGGCTTCCCCTGGGCAGAGCGTTCGCTCACGCGGCGCTGGCGAGGTTTTTTGCCGTCTCCCTGATTTCCCCGGGAAGAACTGCGCGGCGGACGTGGAGGAACCTCAACAGGTGGAAGATGCTTGAAGTATTCAGCTTCAACATCGCTGACATGCAAAAAACCGTTGCTGCCTACGCCAAAATCGACAAACGCCGCCTGAATGCTCGACTCGATATTAACGACTCGACCTTTGTAAATGTTCCCGACAAAACTTTCCTGGCTGTTGCGTTCAACGTAAAGTTCTTCAAGAACACCATCTTCAATAATTGCGATACGACTCTCTTCGGGCTGGTAAACATTTACCAGCATTTCCTTTTTCATAATATTTCTTTCTCATGTTGGAATGAGAAAGGTGTTTTTTGACTAGAAGTAACTCGTACTTAAATGCGGTTATCTCAGAAAGTAACGAAACAAAGTGACCTGATTCAGTTGTAGACTCAATCCGCTCAATCGGGAACAGCGACCAGACTGCCTATCCCACTAGAGTGAAACAGGTCCTGTGATAATCAGGAAAAAAATCCTGCCGCATTCAGGGCTGGCATCTCTTTTTCCCTGGAATCTACTGATTGCGGCAAAAAGTTAAATCAGGCTGTCTTGCACCACTCGGTTTTCGAGGGAAATATCCTGCCCGGTACTTTAATGCCGTATCGCCTGAAACCATCCGGCAACGATAACATTCCGACTATCTGACACTGTAAACTTAATAAAACGAAATTCCGCTGTCAGGTTTTCATAATAACTTATCCGGACTACCTATAACCTTCCGCCACTCTCTATATTCTCTGGCAACTCCACCTGCTGCCAAATGTTTTTATGGAAGCAGACGAAACGTTTCGTCTCTGGGAGTTATTCTTTTATCTTCAGAGAATGTAATTTACGCGAGAGCCGGATGGCTGCTGGCAGGATAAATTCCTGACAAAAACGGTCTATTCCGAATTATATCACGGTGCTTCCAAGTACAATAACACCTTTCCTGTGTTGAATCTAAAAGGAACACTTCACAAAAAATCGACCAGGTCGAAATTCGGAAGCAATTACCAGAACAATTTATCTCAAATAACAGAACCGCATCTTCTTTAGAAAACTTCAGTTAAATAGAAAATGCAGTTCGCGGTATCGATGAATCAACAAAACTGGCCAAATGTGTATGTGCCAGCCCCATGGTGAGATTTCACTATAAACAATGCTCCGCCATAGCGCATTCCCACTGTTGCATAGTGACAAATAACGCTCTGTTCTGCAATGGTGATCGTATTTCTCAGTAAAAAACTTCGAGGGAAGCCTTTTGTCTACCTCCATGAAGAAAAAACACTGAGGGAGCATCCCTTTTCTATTTGGCTCAGCAAACCAATTTGAAATCACCGCCTCTGAAATAACTGGAAAATCGGCCCGAGTTATACCCGCACATCGAGCCTTGTGCCTGCAGGCGGCATCGTCTCTTTAGGAATCGGGCGATAGTTGGAAACGGGAATGGTACCAACCTGACGTGCAATCATTCCCGCTAAAACCAGACCTGAGAGATAAGCAACTCCGCTGGAATCAACCGTTTTGTGGTTAGTCTTGTCGTACAGGTCGGCCAAAAGAATTGCCAGTAACACTTCTGAAGAACTGAAGCACTTCAAACGTTCGGAGAGTGCATGAACCTGATGAATCCGCCCGTGTACAGTGCTCGTACAAACCGTTTTGCCATAACGGTAGGAGGGGGGAACGGTAATTTCTTCAAATTTTTCGGGAGAAGCAGGAGCTATCGACGGGTAATCCAGATGAGTGATTGCGGATACAGTATTCATTCTTTTCTCTCCGGAAAAATTTGTCTGTTTGACACAAACCAGAGAGAAGCAATTTCTGCACCACAGCAGCGAGCAGCAAGCAGTAGGCGATGCTTGCTGTTGAGTTTTACGTCGCACGTTTTTCCATTATTCAATTGCAAAACGTATTAAGACGTATCACTCCTGAATCTCACCTGCTGTTCTGAAGAGAGTTGATTATGTAATTTGGGGCACAATATCTGTTGATATAAAGCATCATCAGTGTGGAGGAATTGCAACATTGTGCACTACGATCTATTATACAGCCAACGGTCGATTTCCTTGCGTATCTCGCAAATTTCCAGGAAGACTGACCTTGGCGGGATGGTTAATAAGAAGCCAGTTATGCTGAGAAATTCCACATATTGAAACACTTGAAATCTGCCATCTAGAAAATTACTTGCTGATAATAGAAGCTGAAAGAGAATGAGATCATGAAAGCGATTGATGAACCGAAGCTGGAAAAAAATATTGTCTACCGATACAACTATCTGGCAGAATTTATAGGTTTCAACGAAGAGGATGTTGCAGCTATTCGCTCAGTGATTGGCAACTTTGCACCACTGGTTCCAAAAATTGTGGAAGCAACTTACGACAAGATGCTGAAGTACGATGCAACCGCCCGGCATTTTGTTCCCAGGCAGCACGGCTATGAAGGGGAAACTCCGAAGTCGATCGCAGATCTGGATCTGGATGATCCGCAAATTAAATTTCGCAAAGAACATTTGCAGCGATACTTAATGAATCTGCTGGGGCATGCCTATAACGATAAAATTGCAACTTACCTCAACATTGTGGGAAAAATGCACACCCCTGAAGCCGGAAGTGCTGAACTTGATGTTCCACTGGTGCAGATGAACGCTCTAATGGGGTTATTAGCCGACATTCTACTCCAGACAATTGCAGGTTTTGGACTAGAAGCAGAGCAGGAACTGAAAGTACAACGAGCTTTCCAGAAGTTACTCTGGATTCAAAACGACTTCATCAACCGCCATTATTGATCTGGCAACTGGATTAAGAT
>WFOZ01000138.1 GCA_015487825.1 Planctomycetaceae bacterium | reverse complement strand
GTAAAACGGCTGCGAAATGTTTTTAACGGGATGTAAATATCGTTATTATAATCCTGGGCGGCCAGGCTGCCTCCTATTCCTGCAGAACCGTCTCGCTGTTTCATGTAACCCACCACCTGGTACGGTTGGTTGTTGATCATCACCGTTTTTCCAAGCGGGTTTTTGTACGGAAAAAGGGCATCGGTTACAGCACTTCCCAGCACGGCAACATTTTCAACGAGAATTTCATCCTGATCGGAAATGAACCGTCCCTGACCGACTTCAAGATGATTCATTTCCTGATAGTTGGTCGAACAGCCGACAACCCGCACTCCGGTTTTTTTATCTCGATAGCGAGCTTCGTGGCTTGTTTCTCTGATTGGGATCACATCGGAAACAGTCGTCAGCGTTCCCTTAAGCAGATTGTAGTCTTTCCACAACAGACCGTAACGCAGTACTCTGCTGTTGCGAGTATTATTGGAACTGCTCGAGCCTTCTGGTGGCTTGATACTGCGAACAATGATGTTGCTCGCTCCCAGTTTCAAAACCTGCTCCTGTGCCTGCCGGGAAGCTCCCTCGCCGATTGCCAGCATCGCAATAACAGAAAAGACACCAAATACAATCCCCAGCATCGTCAAGCCTGAACGCAGACGCTGTAACAGCAGGCTCTTTAAAGCCAGATGAATCGTACGGATGAACTGATAAGATTTCATAACTTTCAGGCGTCACTCTTAAGGCGAGGAAATATATTCGATGAGAATTAAACCTGTATTCAGGCAGAATGTTTTGAAAATTGCGTGGCAGGACAGAAATTCGGGATAATAAAGCGGATCGCACCTCCCATCCTACGCTGAGTCAGAACTTATAGAAAGCCTTTACTCTCCCACAGGTCGAAATTATTCATGAAACAGAAGGTTTTTCCTCGCCATTCGCAGCACAATCGATACATACAGACATCATCGGTAAATGAGAGATAGCTTACCGAAATCGGGACATTTTGGCGCTATTTCCTTCAGCCAACCGCTGCATAGAATACCACAGGCCGATTGGGGGGCGTCTTTTCGGGATCTGTCAGAGAGAAGGAGTTGAGCGATGAGTATCGAGACTGATGCCGTTTCTGTTACTTCGTATCCGGGGAGCAACATTGTTGAAATCAGAGTTTCCGGTAAGTTGCTCAAGGCGGATTATGATATTTTCATTCCGGAACTTGAGGACTTGATCAGGCAGCATGGCAAGGTGCGAATTCTGTTTGATATGCACGAGTTTCATGGCTGGAGCCTGGCGGCTGCCTGGGAGGATATCAAGTTTGACTGGCACCATTTCAAGGATATTGAACGTATCGCGGCGATTGGCGAGAAGGCTTGGGAACGCGGTATGTTTGCCATGTGTAAGCCCTTTGTAAAGGCGGAGATTCGTTGCTTCGACCGTACCGAAGAGGGGCTCGCACGCGAATGGATCGCCGAAGGAGTGCTTGCCGGGAAGTGACCGTTTCAGTGAGGGCGGTTGCGGAATACATGGTTTTTTAGAGGAAAGGAGTACTACGATGGCAACTAAAACAGATGTTGTTTCGGTCATTACTAATTCTGGAAGTAATGTTATTGAAATCAAAGTGTCGGGGAAGTTGAGTAAAGAGGACTATGACGTTTTTGTCCCGGAAATTGAAGAATTAATCAAACAGCATGGGACTGTTCGGATCCTGTTTGATATGCACGATTTCCATGGGTGGGAAACAGCCGCTATCTGGGAAGACATCAAGTTCGGCTGGAAGCACTTCCGTGATATAGATCGGATCGCAATGATTGGCGAAGCAACCTGGGAAGAAGGAATGACGGCGTTCTGTGTGCCATTTACTAAGGCGGATATTCGCTACTTTGATCGTGCGGATGAGGCTGCCGCCAGAGAATGGATTGCCGAGGAAAGTTGACTGGCTGCAACGCAGATCCGTTACCCCAGGTGGCGTTTGAAGAAGTCCTTGGTGCGTTTCCACATTTCGTCGCTTAACACGTGAGCGGTATCAGGCTCGATCCAGTGGGAGAAGTTTTTTTCCGCATGGACGGCCTGATACGCTTTCTCGATGTTCGTGACGCCCTTGCGAACTTCTTCAATCGGGCTGCCCCCATCGTTTTCGCCAAAGTTTAGATGCAGTGCTCGCGGCGCAATCAGAGCTGCGATGTCCGGCGTGTCTCCGTATTGATACAGCCCGGGGATGAAGTTCGGGAAACAGTGCAACAACTCATGCTCATGAATGCCTGCATACGTTGGCAGGCAGCAATTCCCAACCAGTGCTTTAAGGCGAGGCTCCCACGGTCCAACCAGCCAGGTGTGTGTTGATCCCATCGAATGACCGTAGCAGCCGATGCGATCTGTTTTTACTTCGGGACGACTTACCACGAAATCAACCGCCCGTTTCATATCGAGAATGTTTTTCCAGGCCATGCATTTGCCTGCAACAACATATTTCAGAAATAGAAACCGTTCCAGATTCCTGGCTTTTTGCCTGTATCCTTTTTCGCGATCTTCAAAGCCAATCGCATCGGGACAGAAGACAACATAACCCTCTTTGGCAAGCGCTGCTCCGGTGTGGTGCATTTTATTTCCCGCCAGCCCAGCCGGTTCACTTTTTCCCAGATGCCATTGCCCGGCATGTTGATGCCAGACACAAACCGCAGCAGCAGGAGAAGACGCATTCACTTTTTCAGGTATCAAAAGATAACCGGCAACCCGCTCCCCCGGTTCCAGATCATACAGAATTTTCTCAATCCGATACCCAACACCAGGAATCGTCTCCACAACTTCCGCATTAAGTGGACAAGGTTTGGGCCATTCCCCGCCCAGGCATTCCAACAATTTTTCACGAAAAAGAGGATTCGCCACAATTCTACTTTCCTGGTTTGATTACGGTTGAAGTTAAGACGGATTCGATACTGGTTTCTTTATGATTCAGCCATCACCCTTCATATTCATACAAGTAAACTCCTTCAGCAACCTTCTTGCAGTTTTTCATCCAATCATCCGGAGGTAAGACGCCTTGCGGGCAATAGGCATATCCATAATCGTTACTGATATCAACTGAAAAAAGTATCAGAACGCAGCCGTCCTCGATATCGACACTCTTTGGGTGATGTTGCTGGATAGACTCAGGCAGCTTCTCCATTTCAGTCCATGCAGATTCTTCTGAGGCAACTTGAGCAAATTTAAGGGCATCATCTTTCAGCGAAATGGCTGTGGACTCAGATGGCATCCATCCAAATTCGTTCCACATGTAAATGAATTGCCCGGCAATGATACACATGAAAAGACTTAAAGAGAACATAAAGAAGAATAACGCAGTAAAACTGCCGCGAATCAGGTATAGGCTTAATCCATTAGCGGTGGTTGGTTTATTGGACGAAGACATGTTCATGCTACTAATGTTAAAAGTTTTGGAACGGTACGCATATTTTTCAAAATATTTCTCGTACGACGGCTTTCCGAAGCCGTCGTAATTGATTCTGCTTTACCAGGGCAGTTTTGGAGAACCGCTTTACATATTGCCGATTTATCTTTTCGATGTGGCTATACCATCCTGAGGTTTCATGTGTTCAATTGTGACGTAAATAAATAAGAATCTATGGCCTTTTTAGGTAAACATGTGGTTTTCCTAACCTGTTATGTGGTAATGAGTTGCGTTGTTTTTAGTGTTGTCTCTGATCTGAAATCAACGGTTCCGCCAGAGGATATTTTCGTTGGGGCAGAGTTGTGGAATCAGGTGCTCGATCTCTGCTCGAAATCGTTTCGCATCCTGTGGATAGCCTTTAGTTGGTTTCAGTTCCGGGAAACGCTCCAGCCAATAATTATTGAACATCTCCATACAGACTTCGCGTGTATATTTGGCTACCATTGAAGCCAGTGCAACAGGAAAATGTCGCTCGCTTTTCACGCCAAAGCAGATGGTTGTTTTTGCTTCGCGGTATCTGCTTTCCTGTTGAGATTCCTGTTCCGAGAAGAAAAACTGATCCGGAAACGCCTCATGCAGATGTGTAAGATAGCGGTTTCTGCCTCCATGTTTATCTGCCCAGATTTGTGTCGGGAACTGCTTTGAAGGACGAATTCGTTTCAGGAGTTCCAGTGAGCATTTTGTCAGGAGTTCGCTTTTGTTTCCGTGTTGTTCAATCAGGTGATTGAATCGCTGTGGGCAAACAACATCGACAGCAATTTCTTCAAGTTTTAACGAAACAGACTCCATTATCTGCTTGAGCGAAGCAGCATCATTTGTAAGCTGATCGGCGTTGCTAGTCAGTGGAAGTTGCAGATCTCGATTTTGGTACCAGGGTTGATCTTCAAAAGTGACAGGAATTGATCCCCCGATTTCTCCAAGAAAGTCTCTGAATGAGTGCTTCTGACTTCCCGTCAGTGAGGAAAAAGCCAATACAGAACGCTCCAGTGATTTCAGTCCTTTCCCGGGGGAATAGACTGCTTTGGAGTCTGCAACGTGCAATCGAACATCTGCACGTTTAGGAGAATTAGTAACCAGCGAATTCAAAGATGCCCAGAAATCAAAGCAATCGCAACCTTCAGGCACCGACCAGAGAGTAGCCGAAATTACCAGCGGCCCAAGTTTTGGCCCGTACCCCGCTTCATCCATTCCGATGAAATAACGTCGCCTCACAATCTCCCTCTCTCCCCGCCTGGGAGCGTGCATATCGGGTTAATGTCGATGAGGCCAAAAAAGCGAAGCCCACCAAACAAGCTCGCAGCAAAGCAAACCCACCCAAAAACAAGCAAGTCGGGGCGACACGCCACGGACATTTCTTAAAGACACAGTGGAACCACGCCTGTGGAGGCTTGGTTTATCGCAAACGATCACTTTCTCAGCGGAAGAATTCTACGCACTCAGTGCGGAAAATGCCACTCTCTGAATAGATCCCTGCGGTAATTTATTCCCAAATCCTCTCCGCCGGTTGGTTTTCTAACCAACTTTTAAGGAGGGTCTCTAATGTTTAATTCTCAACATGCTAGCCAATCTGATGCAGAGGGAAACGGCCCAGTAGCATCTCATCCCTGTTCCAACAGTGCTCTCGATTTGGACGAAGTGAAAAGATTCAAAACAGAATTCGTCCCGTGTATCGCCAAATTATTGCAGTGCTGTATTTGCACTATATACACT
>WFOZ01000137.1 GCA_015487825.1 Planctomycetaceae bacterium | reverse complement strand
CACTTGAGCTTCTATTTTTCTCCTCATCAGCAAAATACTCCAATCGGAACAGCAATCTGTCTGCATCTTTATCCAGCAGTTGCTCGATAGATGCGATTCGGTAGAACAGGAGGGTAATGACGGGCAACCATGTCGTTAATTCAAGTGCAATCAGCTTGTGGAACACGCTGATTGCCTGGTGTTCTTTTCCCACGTCATATTCGTAGATTGCCTTCATGGCGGTATCATCTTCGATCTAAATAATATGTCCATAAATAACCCTTACTCCCATTTTCGAGGGTTTTTTAAAACATCGTCATGCCAGTGTGCATATTCTGTTTATATGTCCATTTACACCGTTTTTTTAGGCGTAGCCCTTTTGGGCAAGGCCTTTCCATTAATCCCTCCCTTCCCTTGATTTGCCCTTTTTAGCCTTTTTCTCATTTCCTTTTCTCTCCTCTGACGCCAGTTGTGTCCAAGCTTGAGTGCTGAAAAAAACCATCGATTTCCAAGGTGAGGGTTATTCCTTGAATGTTTGTGGATTCCTTGGTGAGCTGAGAGGGCCGCGTAAGTCTTTTGGGTTCAACGGTTGATTTCCAACAGGATTGTTTCATAATATAGGTAAATATATAGATTAACCTGCACATTGGAACAATATCCTCTTTATGGCACAAGAGTATAAATCTGCTGTCCTGGGGCTTGCTGATAGCCAGGGGGTCATCAGGTCGGAAGAAATTAACCGACTGGGTATTCCCCGTGTTGTGCTGACACGGCTTGTTCGTCAGGGACGGCTAGTGCGAGTGGGGCGGGGTCTCTACACCCTGCCGGATCATTCAATGTCGGAGCATGAGGGGCTGATCCAGGTAGCAAGTCATGCTTCACAATGTGTGTTTTGTCTGCTGACTGCACTGCGTTTCCATAACCTTACTACGCAGTCGCCGTTTGAGATTTGGATAGCAATTCCGAATAAGTCTCGACCACCTAAACTGGACTATCCACCTATACGGGTTTTTCGCTTTTCAGGTAAAGCGCTTACAGAAGGGGTAGAAATCCACATGGTCGATGGTGTTGAGATCCGGGTATATGGAGTAGCAAAGACAGTGGTTGATTGTTTCAAGTTCCGAAATAAGATCGGGCTGGATGTGGCGCTAGAGGCGCTGCGAGCTGCCTGGCATGAGAAGCGTGTGAGCATGGATGAGCTTTGGCAATATGCAGGCATCTGTCGAGTGACCAATGTGATGCGTCCCTATCTGGAGTCACTGGTATGAGTGAAAAAGCCAACCTTGCTGCATCGGTGCGGGCACGTTTACGGAACCGAGCCAAGGCTGATGGTTCTGATTTCACCCTGGTTCTGGTGCGTTATGCACTGGAACGGGTGCTCTATCGCTTGAGTATCTCCGCTCACCGTGATCATTTCCTGCTCAAAGGGGCTTTGTTGTTTGATCTTTGGTTTGATGTACCACACCGACCCACGCGGGATGCTGATATGCTTGGTTTTGGCCCCTCAGAGCTGGATTCTCTGACGGCTGTTTTTAGGGAACTCTGTATGATGCCTGTTGAGGATGGAATAGAGTTTGATCCAGAAACAGTATGTGCCGAGGAGATCCGCAAAGAGGCCAATTATGCAGGAGTTAGGGTTACTTTTACCGGGATATTGGCAGGGGCGCGATGCCCGATTCAGGTTGATATTGGTTTTGGAGATGTGGTGACACCTGCCCCGGAAGAGGTGATATATCCATGCCTGCTTGATGACCTTCCGGCACCTCATTTGCGGGTCTATCCCAGGTATACCGTGGTAGCTGAAAAGTTTGAAGCCATGGTTATGCTCGGAATGACCAATAGTCGGCTCAAGGACTACTTTGACTTATGGATATTGGCAAAATATTCGGAATTCGAGGGTGATGTATTGCAAAGTGCCATACAGGCGACATTTCAACATCGACAGACACCCTTGCCCCAGGCTGTGCCCATTGGGTTGTCACAAGGTTTTTATGAAGATCAACACAAGCAAACGCAATGGATAGCTTTTCTAAGGAAAAACAGGCTTGAGGAATGTCCATTATCTGATGTGGTGGAGGAGATTAAACGGTTTTTGATGCCGGTTTCTGATGCCATAGCGGCAGGAGAAAGTTTTCAAGGGCACTGGTCTCCAGAGAGTGCTTGGAGCAAAAATCGTTAATTCAGAGTGATTGATAATTGTACAATGCTGGGCGGGACTGAATTGACTGGCAGTGCAGCTAAATGTACACAGGGTTGTCCACAGGAATTGTGGATAAATGTCCGGTAGATTAAAGTCAGAGTGGGAAAGATAGAAGGATTTTGGTCATGACGAGAAACAAAATCGAGCAGATGTGGGAAGCCTCACCTTCAGGGATCAAACGCGCACTTGGAATTGCGGCAGGCATAGTGGGATTTGTTGCTGGTACAACCTCTGAAGAAGAAAAGAGCAGTCAGGTGAATTCCATTTCTGGTCACTATAACTATCGAGTCGGTAAGCTTGATGATGGTGAAGATGTTTATGGAATATATGACGAGTGTGACCGACTGCCAAACTTGCCATATGCAGAAGATGAGGGTGACGCATAGATTAAACTAGTACATTGCCCATGTTATTTTGTCGGATAAACACTGTAAAATAAATGAGATACAAATCCAATTTAATCTTATTTATGAGGTGCACCGGTAATGCCTGCAAAAAAGTATATTGTTCGATTAAGTGCAGCTGAGCGCCAGAAACTCAGCAAGTTAGTTAAAACAGGGGAAGCAGCAGCATATAAACGCCAACGAGCACAAATTCTTCTTAAGGCCGATATTGGCCCTGAAGGCCCTGGCCTTAAAGATATAGAGATTGCGAAATCAGTTGAAGTGAGTGATCGAACAGTAGAACGAACCCGGCAGCGATTGGTAGAAGAGGGGCTGGAAAAAGCACTGGAAAGGGAAGTGCGCAAACGTTCAAGGGCACCACGATTAGATGGGGACCAAGAAGCCTATTTGATTGCACTCGCCTGCTCTGAGCCGCCAGAAGGATATAAGCGTTGGAATTTGAGATTGCTAGCTAAAACAATGGTAGAGCTGAGTTATGTAGATTCCGTTAGCTCAGAGACTGTGCGCCTGGTTTTAAAAAAAAGAGATCAAACCCTGGCAACGTAAAGAGTGGTGCATACCCGCTAAAGAAAATGCCGAATTTGTTTGTGCCATGGAAAACGTCCTAAACATTTACAAACAACCCTATGATGAAGCTTTCCCCGTAGTTTGTATGGATGAAAGCAGTAAGCAACATCTGCGTGAAACACGTGAAAAGCTTCCCATGGAACCAGGAAAACCCGAACGCTACGACACTGAATATGAGCGCAATGGTACCAGCAATCTGTTTATATTTTTTGAACCCCTGCGCGGCTGGAGGCGTGTTGATGTGACGGCAAGACGGACTGCAGAAGATTGGGCCATGCAAATCAAAAAGCTCGTGGATGAAGATTATCCGAATGCGACAAAGATTCGGTTAGTTATGGACAATCTAAATACTCATACAGGCGCATCTCTATATAAGGTATTTGAGCCAGCAGAAGCGCGGAGGTTACTTGATAGACTGGAGCTTTGCTACACCCCTAAACATGGGAGCTGGCTCAACATGGCTGAAATTGAATTTAGCCTATTATCCCGGCAATGCATGAGTGATCGTATGGCAGATAGAGAATATTTAAAGCAGGAAGTATCAGCTTGGGTAAAAAATCGGAATGCCATCAAAAGTGACATGAACTGGCGCTTCACAACTGAGGATGCTCGGATAAAGTTAAAGCATCTCTATCCGACAATATAACATGGACGGTGTACTAGATATGATAAATGCCATTTAAATTTTTCGTATGAAAATGAAAATTATAGGCAAAAGTGGATATTACAGTGCTCCGTATTTTATGTCTGCATTCAACCCAAAGGAGTCGTTCAAAGATTTTACTCTGGCTCCTAATTGTGGTACTCCCTGGCTGGTACATTAAGGATAATCGTAGTAATAAGAGGGATTCTGTCTGGGTATTAGAGCCTAAAGCTTTACCCGCTTACATCAATAATCAACCAAGCGTTCTCAATGAGGAATAAATCAAATTTCATTATTCAATAGAAGTACATACAAAAATGAGCACTAACAGCACGATGAAAGACCTGCCCCATTATTTTTTTGGAAGGGTGGATTTTCATTAGGAAATAATGGAATAACCAAAAATTGGGGAATCAGTAATGGATTTAGCGATCAGGCTTGTGGTACTGCTCCGTTATCAACATGGCGCTAGAGAACATAGACGGCATGGTTGAAATAAAAAGCTATCCCGCAAAAAATGGTGATGCTTTCCTTTTGAGAGCGTCGGTTAGTTCGTTCGCCATGCTCATTGATGGAGGCTTTGCCGAGACTTTTCAGAAGTACATTAGATCTGATTTAGAAAGCCTCGCGGCAAGCGACTACGTGCTTGACCTTGTAGTCGCAACACACATTGATGCCGACCATATCGCTGGACTTTTATCATTCTTCAGTATGAATGGCACTGCTGAAGTGCCGATCATCATACCTGTGCGAGAGGTGTTATTTAACAGCTTACGAAGCCTAGTACCTGGGACCTTGGAACAACCCGCAATGCGTCTGGATGATGTAGAGCTGCTAAAGGAAATACGCCTTCGAGGATATCCACTTCCCGAAGTAAACATTCTTGAACAAGAAATTAGTGCGCGCCAAGGCAACTCACTTGCACGACTGTTACGCGATGGTGGCTATCAATGGAATACCCAAGCTGGAACTATTCCAATAGGGGGAGAAAGGCTAATTGAACACTGCTTACCGCAAGCTAAGATCAAGATTCTCGGCCCAAACATAGAGCGGTTAAAAGCTTTGACGCAGTGGTGGATTTCGGAAATCCGTCGGCTTGGATTGGTCGGATCTTTGGAAGAACTCGACGATGTCTTCGAATTTCTCTGCGCCCACGAAGTGGTTAATTCTGGTGAACAATTGCTCTCCTCATCGGATGTCGATTTGGCGGAGGTTTATTTCCCCGACAGTTCCGTAACAAACGGAAGTTCTATTTCCTTGATCGTGGAGATTGAAGGCCAACGACTACTGTTTCTCGGTGATTCGCGGGCTGATGACATAGTTACCACACTAGCACCGAAGGGACCAACGATTTTCGATGCGGTTAAACTCGCGCACCACGGAAGTGCGTGCAACACTAGCCCAGGCTTACTCGCTCTCGTGGACAGCCCCCATTTCTTCATATCCACCAATGGCACCCGTCACGATCATCCTAGCT
>WFOZ01000136.1 GCA_015487825.1 Planctomycetaceae bacterium | reverse complement strand
GACATCAAACGGGCCAAGCCCCACCGGCGCGTAATCATCATGAAAGTACCTCAGCCAGATTTCCCCGGCTTTTGTCTTGTACGAAAAACGATCCGTGTACTGCTCATCCACACCTGTCCCAGAATACGTTTTGTCATAACGAGCGGAGTAGTACATCCACCCTTTGGTTGTCGCAGGCGAACCATCTTCCAGCACGATCCGACCAGAAATCGTTGCGGCCTCTTTGGCTTGGTTTTTGTTATTTTCTGATACCTCGCTCTTTTCCTGCGGATGTACCGGCAGATCTTTTATCTCAACCCATTCAAATTTGCGGGTCTGGAATTCGAAGTGATCGATGTCGTCTTTTTTTAGATCGGGAAACTGCCATTTCGTTTGGTACATAGTATAAGCACCAAATCCTCGCTGACTATTTCCTATATGTTGCTGCCCTTGTTTATCAAAGGCGACTACACGCACGTCAACAGATTTGAGGTTGTGTGAGGAAAAAACGACGAGACCCTTTTCGGTATCAATCGATTCGGAAAGTATGATGGATTGTTTTTCTTCAACTGAACCTGTTGCACCCCCCTTTCCCGCATTGCTTAACCGACGTTTCCATTCACCAGCGGCAACCCCCACTTTCAAATTGAACGAATTTCCTGAAACCAGAAAGCTTTTCGAATAATACCCCGGCGGATCATTTTGATTTTTATATACAGGGGTAACCTCATTCGAAATGGATGTGTTTGATGTCTTCCACTCAACTGTTGCATCCTCGGGTAGGTCATGAATTCTAAACACGAGATGCCGTTCGACATAATTCTGAGAAGAGTTAAACAATGTACCTAGTGCTCTACGATAAGGCACATCCGTTTGCAGCTTCCCTTGAGCATCCCACCAGCGGGCAGGTTTTTCGCCATACGATCCAATCGATAAAACTTCAACCTTGCCACCAGAGGGAATTTCTTTTGTGGCAGCAATTTGTTTTCGCTCACTCGGCGGATGACTCTTTTCATCTGGTGCTCCCACATGTGAGTGAGCAGTCTCATGCCCGTGCAACTGCGGCTGAGCCGGCAGCTTGACCTCGACCCATTCATATTCGCGAGTCTGCAATTCGACGTGAGCGATTTCATCTAAATTCAAATTGCTGAAATGCCATTCTGATTGATACAGTTGCTTATTGCCGCTCCCTTTTTTGTTTGAGCCTGTGTGTTGCTTGCCTTGCTGATCAAGCATAACCAATCGATAGTCAATGTCCCCACGAGTATGCGAAACGACATAGACAGTATCATCACCATTGCGAATGGCATTAGAGACCATCATTTTACCAGCACTGTTTGCGTAAGAAGCACCGCCAGAGCTTGGTGCCCTCCCAGCGGTATGCCATTTACCGGACGCAACTCCTACTTTAAGATTGAACTCAGTGGCATCGCTTGGCAACTCGCAATGCGCCTTGAAGAGTTGCGAAACAACTCCACCATACGTTCCTTCCGGTTGCAATCCATAAGCAGAGGCAGAGGAAGTCGTATCAATGGTCCTAAAGGTTACATGGGCATCTTCAGGTAAATCATTGATTCGAAACATGAGCTTTCGATAGATTTTATTATCCTTAATTGTCCCATCTGCCATTTGCACAAAGCGTTGCCATCCTTGATCGGGTTGTTCTGAAGATTGTAATGCTCCCTTGCCGTCCCACCAACGAGGTGGTTCATTACCGTCTGTGCCGATGGCTAGTATTTCTATCTTCCCTCCAAAAGAAAAAGACTTGTGTGAACCGAAGTTTGTAGTAGTATCAGCCCGTGTAGACCACAAGACCGGGCTGCAGACAAGTAGTATTGCGAATAAGCCGAATGCCAATCCCATGCTTCGGGAGAAACGGACCGGTTCGCGGAGTGGTTCGCCGAATAGTCTGGCGACGCGGCGGCGAACATCTGAAGGGGAGCGACCGTTGGCTGCCAACGAGGTGAGGTCGTGACTGTTGGTGGTTTCCGGTTTGGCGAGTTCGACAACGCGAAGCAGTGCGGTCGCGTATTGGATTCGCCGGTTTGGTGCTGAGGCTGTGTTTGTGTTGCAGGTCATTTCATCACAACAGTATTCACGCAGCGTGCTGATACGACGGCTCAAATACCAGATCGCAGGATTAAAAAACAGAACCGCTTCGGCGAGTCGTTGTAGCAAATTGATCCACATATCGTATCGTTTGATGTGAGCCAACTCATGGGCAAGAAT
>WFOZ01000135.1 GCA_015487825.1 Planctomycetaceae bacterium | reverse complement strand
GTACGATACCGATAGATCGTCATCAGAAAGAACGTAAACAGGCAAACATACGGTAATGCGATAAACAGGAATTGATCGAGAACGCGCGGGTCCATCGTTAATTATTCCTTTGTCGTGAGAGAGTCAGAAGAGAGTTGCACAAGGTTTTCGGGTTCAGGGCTACCACAACCCCCATCGCCGCAGCCACCACTACCACAGCCCGGAGTCATACCTGCAACGGGAAACGCATGCAGTAAATCGACACCGTCTGCAGCTCCGTTACTATCGACATGCTCGGCTTCACTATAATCAGTCAGCAAACCACCCTCACCCCAAACATGGTTGAGGATCATTGCCAGGCACGTAATAACGTGACGATAAGGACTGTCTTTGCCCTCCATCGTGACATACATTTTTTTAAGGGCAGGCAGAACGCATGATTTAACAAAACGCATTGCTTCGTCATCAGGCATTGCACCTATCACTGCCAGGACATGCGTGATGTGATCCGGAAGTTCTACAGTTTCTTCCAGACCATATTTACGCAATTCCTCCCGCATCCGGACAAGAAACATGCCTCGAGCATATTCTTCTCCGAACAGATGCCAGCCAATCTCCAAGGCACATTCAGAGTTCACGTCAAAGGTGGCTGAAAATGCTTCTTCAACCTGCCATAATTCATGTGTATCGAGAAATTCTCCGAACTCCGCAATGCATGATGCTGCCTCAGGCAATTCACCCTGCAAAATAATATAAAGTAATTCAGCCGCCTCAATTGTCTGCTCGTTGGGATAACTGAGTAGACCACTTAGCGATCGTAATGTCTTAGGTCCGGCCATCATAACCCCCTCTTCGGACCACTGACGAAACCAAAACCGACTTCAGTTTTATGTTCGTACGGGTCTTTCATCATTTCAATCGCCTGTTCCCGGTGCATCGGTGGAATCACAAAGCGATCTCCAAATTTACACAGCGTGGTCAGTTCATAAATGGCATCTGCTTCCTCCTGAGAACAATTCGCTTCTCGAAGAATACGATCAGCAGTATCGCGATCGACATCACCAACTGTTTCTGCCCGACGATGCCAGCGAACTGCCTTTTGCTTGGCGAGTGCATATCGCACAACTCCTTCATGACCTGCACCAAACAGGTTCGCCAGGAACTTCATCGGAACACGAGACTCATCAATATCATGGAACAGGTTATCACTGTTATGCTTAATCGTATCTTCCGGTTTACTTGCCTGCACGGGTGACATTGGTGGCACATAAAACAGCATAGGCAGAGTACGGAACTCGATATGAGGTGGCAGAGCTATTTTCCACACCTTAACAAATTTATAAACGGGTGATTTCTGAGCGGATTCCAGAACCGCTTCAGAAATACCATTCTTTCTTGCATCTGCGATAACCTGTGGGTCAAACGGGTCGAGAATAATCGAACGATGCCCTTCAACAAGTTCTTCATCCGGCAGCTTGGCAATCTCTTCCAGTCGGTCAGCATCGTAGAGTAAGACCCCCAGATATCGAATTCGCCCAACGCAGGAGTGGAAGCATGCAGGAGCCTGCCCCGTTTCCAATCGCGGGAAACAGAGGATACATTTTTCACTTTTTCCTGTGAACCAGTTGAAGTAGGTCTTCTTATAAGGACAAGCAGCAACACAGGATCGCCAGGCTCGGCAACGCTGCTGGTCAATCAGGACAATTCCGTCTTCGCCCCGTTTGTAAAGTGCTCCTGAAGGACAAGAGGCAACACAACATGGATTCAGGCAGTGATTACAAATACGAGGAAAGTAGAAGAAGACAAGTCGTTCAATCGCACTAAGCTCATGCTTTTGCTGATCAGTCAGTCCCGCCAGGTTCGGATCGTTCTCTGCATAGATTGGTGAACCACTCAAATCGTCATCCCAGTTGGGACCAGACTGAATGTCTATCGGCTCGCCATCAATCATTGAAATTGGCTGGGCTGTCGGCTGAACTGAACCTTCCGGAGCATTGAACAAATTCTGATAATCATAAGTCCAGGGCTCATAGTAATCGTCCATTGTCGGCATGTGCGGGTTATGGAAGATATTGGGAATGATCTTCGTCTTGCTCGTCGATTTTATGTTGAGCTTCCCGTTATCGCTCACTTCAAAACCACCCTTGTACTTTTCCTGATCTTCCCATTTGGTGGGAAAACCGGTACCCGGCTTGGTTTCGACATTGTTCCACCACATATATTCCGCACCTTTACGGTCGGTCCATATATTTTTGCAGGCAATGCTACAGGTGTGACACCCGATACACTTATCGAGATGAAACACCATCGATACTTGCGATCGAACTTGCATTCGTCTTACTCCTCAGAAAGCGATTTCTCTTTCGCCAGTGAATATTATGACTCGTTTAAATCACAACGGTTTCGTATCAAAACACAGGTTCACACGGCAGTTTTCGTACCAGAAGATGGGTATCTCTGTTGCAACCGACCGGTCCCCAGTAGTTAAAGTGGTACGTAAACTGACCGTAACCACCAATCATGAAGTTAGGCTTCAAACGTGTTCGTGTCAGAGAGTTATTGGTCCCCGCACGTTTGTTTTTACGAAGAGGTGATAATGGAATCCCCTGCGTTCGTTCTGTTGTGTGATACTGAATGCAAATTCCTGGTGGGATACGGGCAGAAACAATCGCCCGCGTAACAACCACACCGTTATCGTTAAAGACTTCAACCCAGTCATTATCCGCGATATTCAGCGAGGCAGCATCTTTGTCATTCAACCACAGCGGATAGCAACCACGTGACAATGTTGTCATGCGCTGGTTATCACTGTAAGTGGAATGGATACTCCATTTACCATGCGGCGTCAGGAAGTTAAGCATCAGTGTCGGGCCAACTTCATCTTTCGATTCCGTAAACTGCAAATCGGCATACTCAGTTGGCAGTGCCTTCGGCTTGTAGGTAGGAACATGTTCCCCGAAGTCGATATAAACAGGATGATCCAGGTACAACGACTGCCGCCCGGTCAGTGTTCGCCATGGCACCATTGCATCTACATTGTATGTAAATGGCGAGTACGTCCGACCATCCTCAATCAAACCAGACCACATCGGGCTGTTAATAAACCGGCGAGGCTGACTTTGAATATCCATATAGCTGGTACGGACACTGCGGCTTTTTTCACCCAGTTTTTCCAGAGGCAGTCCTGTCTTCTTCGCCATATTCTGATAGGAACGATAAGCAAGTTCACCGTTCGTCACAGAAGCAAAATGAAGAATGGCATCACATACATCTACATCACGATCGAGTGAAGGGTACGTATTCCCATCCCACGTTTCAGTTCGGTGGGTTTTGAGGTACTCATCATATTCATCATCAATTTTATAGCTCGTTCCGTGCGCTCCCAAGCCATTCTTGCGAACCATCGGACCGTACGAGATATACTGATTATAAACGTTCTTGTAATCACGCTTAACAATTTTAATATTAGGCATCGTCTTGCCGGGAACCGCTTCGCCTTCGCCCAGAATCCATTGATCCATATTCGGCTGTGCAATTTCAGCAGGCGTATCATGCGGAAGTGGTGCCAAGACCATATCTTCGACCGGCTCCGGGAAATGCGGTTCTGCTACTTCTGAAAACTTCTTGGCAATTGCCTTGAAGATTGCCCAGTCCGACTTCGACTCCCAGCAAGGTGGCACCGCCTCCGAAAGCGGATGAATAAAACTGTGCATATCGGTCGAATTCAAATCCGCTTTTTCATACCACGTTGCAGTCGGCAGAACGATATCACAATACAACGCTGAAGAATCCATTCGGAAATTCAAATCGACAACCAGGTCCATCTTGCCCTGCGGAGCATTCTTGTGCCATTCGACTTCACGAACATTCCCTTCCGCCAGATCCTGACAGACTGCATTGTTATGAGTTCCCAGATAGTGCTTGAGGAAATATTCGTGACCTTTCGCACTACCAACCATGGCATTACCCCGCCAGATAAACCAGACGCGTGGCCAGTTCTCTTCTGCATCAGGATCTTCGACAGAGAACTTCATCTCTTTTTTCTTCAGACGATCTACAACCCAGGCAGTAATCTCCTCTGTTGATTCCGCTCCTGCGTTCCTCGCCTGTTCTACAATTTCAGTTGGGTTTTCAGGGAACTGCGGATAAAACGGTAACCATCCCTGACGCACAGCCCGCACCTGCATATCCATCGCATGCCCATGCGCGGTGCTGTTTGGACCAGGATTTTTAGGAACTGTATGATAGTCTGTAAAATTCTTCTCATAACGCC
>WFOZ01000134.1 GCA_015487825.1 Planctomycetaceae bacterium | reverse complement strand
TACCCCAAAGAAATCGACTCCACCACCTGGACGTTTGCCAAAGAGACCGTCATGCTCGATGCCCTGATTCAGAAGACTCCGATCGTTGAAGCCGAAATTCAGGCTCTGCAGATTGGCCCTCTGGTAATTGCCACAGTCCCGGCAGAATACTTCTGTCAATATGGTTTGGATATCAAAAAAGACTCTCCGTTTCCGTTTACCTTTATCGCCTCGTTAAGCAATGGCTGTGTTGGCTATGTGCCAACATTGGAAGCGTTCGGCTCTCATGGAGGTGGTTATGAAACTCGCCTTTCAAGTTACAGCAATCTGGAAATTACCGCAGGAAACACTTTTGCAGAAACAGCCATCAACTTAACCAGGCAGTTCAAGCCGGGCCCTGTCCCTGAATCTCCCTCGATTCCGAAATTCACTGGTGCAACCTGGAGATATGGCGATAATCCACCGCAAATAGATTGAATCAGTCCAGAAGTGCCCGGATTTGATGGAGCAGTTCGACGCTTGAGTCACCTTTATCAAAAAATGTGACATTCCCGCCTGCTGTATCCATTTTATTTCGATCTGCAGAGTATCCCGAGGAATAGATAATTTTCATATCGGGATATTGCCGATGGATTTTTTTGCCTAATTCAAAACCGTTCATTTTAGGCATCGTAATATCTGTTAACAACAGCGAAATTTCATCGCCTTGTTCCATGGCTACATCCAGTGCCTGATGTGCATTACCGGCACAAATAACTTTGTAACCAACACTTTGCAGTAAATGAGCAATCGAAGAAAGTACTATTTCTTCGTCATCACAAACCAGAATGGTCTCCTCCCCACCTGTAAAGTTACCTGACGATTTGTTCTTTTCGGTCTTTTTTTCTTCAATTGACCCTGTCGACTGTGGCAGGTGGATTGTGAAGAATGTTCCAGTTCCCAAGCCACTTTCGACAGAAATAAAGCCACCAATTTTTGTGATATTGGAATAAACCGTCGAGAGTCCCAGTCCGGTACCTTTTCCAGCAGTCTTGGTGGTAAAGAATGGTTCAAAAATTCGTTCCACCGTATCAGGGGACATACCACATCCATCATCTGCAACAGAAAGCTGCACAAAGTTACCAGCTCTACAGCCCTGTGGGAGGTTATGATCCTGCAATGCGACAATATTAGAAAGTATGACAAGTGTGCCTCCATGCGCCATTGCATCACGTGCATTCATAACCAGATTCAGGATCGCCTGCTCTATTTCTGCCTCGTCAGCTTTGACTAAAGCAGGCTCAGCAACCAACTGGGTTTTCAACGTAATGTCTGTGCCGATAATACGCTGAAAGATTCTTTCGTTATTGGTAACGACATGATTGATATCGAACACCGTCTGATTCGGGCTTTTCTTTCGAGCGAAAGAAAGCAACTGCTGAGTTAATTTGAATGCACGTTCTCCTGAGCGTTCTATATCTTTTAGAGGCTGCCTGAACTGCTCTGGAACGGGAATGCTTGAAGTATGAAGCAGTGATTCCGCATTCCCGCGAATTCCTACAATTATGTTATTAAACTCGTGTGCAACTCCTGCTGCAAGTTGCCCGATAGCATCCATTTTCTGGGCATGACGCAACTGAGATTGCAACTTCGTTTTCTCTTCCTCTGCTCGTTTGCGTTCTGTGATGTCATTCATGGAAACCACTGCTCCGAGTGGATTCCCATCGGAATCGACCAGTTTTCGACCAGTGGAAAGCAACGTGCGGGGCGGCAATCCTTTCGGCGCAATGACGATCACCTGCTCGAATACTTCTTCGCCGTTCAATGCCCGAAACAAGGGAATGCGTTCATGCGACAAAGGGGTCGTGCCGTCCTCTTCGTAAAGATCGTAGTGACTGGCCCATTCTTGCGGTGGAATTGGTTCGGCCGGCAACCCATGAAATTCGCGAGTCGCTCGATTGAAAAAAGCCAGCGTCCCATTCTGGTCACACGCCACAATTCCCTCGGCAATACATTCAAGCACCGCCTCCTGAAAGACACGACGCTGCTCTAACTCATCTTCTGCACACTTGCGATCAGTAATATCATGAGCAACGCCTTCCACAGCGATAACATTGCCATCACTGTTTATCACGGGAGTTTCAGAAACTTCCAGCCAGCGCACTCTTTTGTCTTTATGATAAATCTGCAATTCATACGACTGCTGTTGAATCCCTTTTATGCTTTGCTCGGTATATTTCATCACATCTGAATTGACGGGATGATCCGTCAGGTATTTGGAAAAATGAGCCTGGAATTCCTCTTGTGAATAACCGAGGACATGCGTAATGGAAGAGGAAACGTATTCAAAAACGCCTTCTGTATCGTGGCGGTAGAGAAAAGTCCCCGCCAGGTTATCCACCAATCTTTCGTGCCGAGAATGAGTTTCCCGCAAATCTCGAAGTGAAGCCGCCAGATGTTCCTGCATATTACCAAACACAAAGACAATTAAGGCAATACACAGGAAGAACACGATGGCTACCGAACTCCAGGCAGTTGCTGAAGTTGCATATTTTTCGATATCAAACGAATACGTGAGCGTCCCCGAGATGACTCCCCAGCCTGTCAGTGCAATGATTCCCACTACCAGGACACAGGCGATCAATCCTTCTCGGGTACCAAACAAAATCGCAGTTAAAATCGAAAATAGAATTAACGAAAGAAGCCCTGCACCAACCAGCCCGAAAACAACCAGACCTGCTATACCGGTGAGAAGAAAAACACCCAGCAAAATGGAAGACCGTACCTGATAAGAAAGCCGTTTACGAAGAATCACCCCAATAAGGATCGAGCCTGTCGCAAATAGATGAAGCAATACGATAGGATGCCAGCCATGTTCAAAGTTGCGAACAAGAGACATCACCAGAGCCAGTGGCATCACCAGCGAGGCGAAAAAAAGCCCTTTGTCAACCAATCGGCTTCGAACGGTCTGAAGATCGATCGCTGTTGCATCGAATGAATAATTCTGATTGCTGCCAGGCTCATTCATGAAGCGTTTCCTTCCAGATTTATGTACTACCTCTGATGGAGCCTTAATTCGAACCTCCCTCTTGCACAAATTATACTTTTTCACAAGAGAGAAAAGCCAGTGAGAATTGGCATTTGTTCAACCACCTGCTAAGCTCCCTGCCTGACATTGCTGCAAAAAACTTACTCGACTATACCGATTTATAACCGGTAAACTTATAAATTACTCACAGAGTCCCCCTGTTTAATTCAAAAAAATCCTATTGAACCGAGGATAGGCATTCCTGTCCGCCTACAATAATGCATGCACTGAGAATGCAGACAGGAATGTCTGTGATCCGTTTGAAGCAAGCAATCTCTCAAACCATTTACATCAATTCCAATAAGCACCAATACCGTGAGTGATCCCATTATTAAGCCTCAGACATTACGGGGGTTCCGTGATTTTCTTCCTGAGATGATGATTCCCCGCCTGCAATTGATGGAACAGGCTCGAACAGTTTATTCTCATTACGGATTCAGCCCCATCGACACGCCTGCTTTAGAGTACAGCAAAATCCTGCTCGGCAAAGGAGGCGACGAATCGGATAAACAACTCTTCCGGTTTGTAGATCAGGGCGACCGTGATGTTGCCATGCGATTCGATTTGACGGTTCCGTTTGCCCGATTTGCAGCCCAGCATATTCCACAGCTCGGAACGCCGTTCAAACGGTATCATATCGGTCCGGTCTGGCGAGGTGAGAGACCTGCCCGCGGGCGTTATCGCGAATTTCTTCAATGCGATTTCGATACTATCGGCACCGAATCCATTGCTGCAGATATCGAAACGGTTCTCGTCATTCACGATTTACTCAATACAATCGGCTTGAAGAATTTCACTATCCATGTCAATCACAGACAACTGCTTAATGGTGTACTGGAACAACACGGTTTGCTTGAACGAACCGTGCCGCTGCTGCGTGCCCTGGATAAACTTCCCAAAATAGGGGAACAGAACGTTATCGCGGAAATGAAACAG
>WFOZ01000133.1 GCA_015487825.1 Planctomycetaceae bacterium | reverse complement strand
GAGTGACCGACACCCGGCTCCGACGAAGGCAAATCCTCCAAGGACGATCGAAGGGAACAAATTCCCAACGTTCACTAACCCGTACCAGCGCCCACAAACTTTGGGGAACTTCAATCACCCCCAACATCAAAAGATTGAAGATGCACTACTTGCTCAATTTTCGGGCGGATTGCTGCTATTGTCTGACCAACATCAATTCGATTTTCGTAACAAACCTGCTGAGGTAACGAAGAGTTGCTTCCTTCGTTTTGCCGCCTTCTGATCGATTTCTTCGGTGGCTGAGGCAGCTTGCATTTCTTCGAGCGACGCCAGACAGTAGTTACAACCGACCAGTTGGAGGTGAAATGTAATGTAGTTCCGGTGATCGCTGTCGAGTGCGTTAAGCAGAAACAGTCCCAGTTCCGAACGCTTCGGACAACTGAGGCGTTCATGCCTCCAGATATCTCCCACTCCCAGATTCCCCTGGTCTCTCTGTTCCAGTAGATTTCGCAGGCGTTCTCGTTGAGATTGCTCGCGCCGCAGCATCTTTTCTACTTGAGCAGATAATTCCGTCTCAAGCTGTTCGTCGGCATAAGCCAGTAATTCTTCGTCAGATATCGTACTCATTTGACTACTGTTCTCTCGAGCAAGCTGATATGATCCCTCCAAGGGTTCAGAGTATCTCTGAATGATATCACTAAATTGGAAATTATATCCTACAGCTTGTACTGTATTTTTGTTTGATCAGTAAATTTGAATTGAAGCCGGTTTTGTAAAGTCACCTTTAATTTCCCGGGATGTCTGTTCCGTTTTGACCTTCACTACCTGGTGGAAACTTTTGAAATTAGCGCAAGTCGCAAAGAAATAAACCATTAGTAATATGGCAGACGTCTTTTTCCGTACATTTCGAAATTTTGATCCTCCGGAACTAGTCAGGTTGTGGAATGCCTCCTACCTCGGTAGAGGGGTAGCAGCTCCGATCTCCTGTGATATTTTCGATACCGCTGCGCTGGCTCATACATATTTCGACCCTGAAGGACTGATTGTAGCAGAAAAAGAGGGGGGGCTGCTTGGATTTGTGCATGTTGGCTTTTGTGTGAACGCAGAACATACTGCACTGGATCACACAAAGGCTGTCATTTGTGCCATTGTTGTTGATCCACAGTCTCGCGGCAGACAGGTTGGTCGCCAATTGCTTCAAGAGGCTGAAAACTATGCACGGTCAAAAGGAGCTACCGAATTGTTTGCCGGGCCTTCGCTGGAGCGAGATCCATTTTATACCGGAATTTATGGAGGCAGCAAGGCTTCCGGTTTTCTGGAATCTCACGAATCGCTACACCCTTTTCTCAAGGCCTCCGGTTTTTCCGAGTACGAAAAGCATGGTGTGTTTCAGAAAAATTTACAGACATCGCGCGACCCCATCAATTTTCGTCTGATTAACATTCGGCGGAAGATGGAAGTTAACATGACCGACCAGCCTCATTACGTTGATTGGTGGTGGATGGTTCGCATGGGGCGATACGACTATCTACAGTT
This sequence comes from Planctomycetaceae bacterium, assembly GCA_015487825.1. GTDB lineage: Bacteria > Planctomycetota > Planctomycetia > Planctomycetales > Planctomycetaceae > Rubinisphaera. The sequence continues at coordinate 3,847 of WFOZ01000133.1, read as the reverse complement.
TGAGCTCTGTCCGAAAAATGGCTCCGAACCGGTAGCGGGGGTTTCTGTCATCGGGCTTGATTTTTACATTCCTACGTGGAATGAACGTGCTGTCGGGTTACTCGATCTTTACGTGGACGAAGCCCAGCGAAGAAAAGGATACGCTCAGGCATTATTGATAGAAGTCGGACGGCGTCTGAAAAATGAGATGGTCACGCTAACTGAAGTTCATGTTCCACTGGATAAAAAAGATGTTGTCAAGCTTGTTGAAGGAGCAGGTTTCACACAGATAGATAGTGGCATCGTTTATCACAAAGCATTAAATACAGCGGCGCCGGCTGATGAATTGCAATAATAGAGTGGGATTCCCAGCGTTTCCGATGGAAAATCATTTAAGCTTTACAGTGTCGGTCCGGATGGCAAGGATGATCAAAACGGCCCAGCGGGAGTCGGGTACGATATTCTGATTTCGGTCCCCTGAAGTTGCTCCGTTTGTAGCATTGAGTGGCTCAGTATTCCTGCAATGCAGCCGGGAGAGACCGCTTTCTCAGTCTTTCTGCCTCTGGTCATTGCTTTTCAGAATTGATTTTACCATTAAACAGTAAAATATCTGGAAATCGCATGGTCGTTCTTTGATGTTTTTCCACTCTGTCGCTAATCTGAGGCAAGCAACGGGCTATTACACCTTCAGGTGTATAAATTGGTCCTGATTGTCCGATAGATTGTTTTCAAAACTGATTGCAGGGAGTTGTACCTGTTGATGGTACTCCCGTTTGATTCACGGAAAAAATAAGTGGATATTTCTGAACTGCGAAACAAGCACTACAACGCAACAATTACCTATTTTGAACTCATTCACGAACACTTAATGAAGATTCGTGTGATACCGGATGGAGATCGCCTAGAATATGAACCGGGGCAATATACGATTCTCGCGTTAGGGGGCTGGGAAGATCGCTCAGATGGTCCGAGTACTATCGAGGATGAGAAACAGCGAAGCAAACTGATTAAACGTGCTTATTCAGTTGCCTGTACAATGCTGGATGAACATGGAAAGCTTGTCAGTTGCAGAGACTACGATTATGTGGAATTTTATATCACACTTGTTGTTCGATCAGACGGCGAACTTCCCAAACGTCCACCGTTGACCCCCCGGCTCTTTGCGCTGCATAAGGGAGATCGTTTGCATATGAGCCGCCATGTGGTTGGTCATTACACACTGGCTCCGATCGGGCAGGATGACGATATTATTCTTGCCGGGACAGGTACCGGGGAAGCTCCGCATAACGCCATGGTGGCAGAGCTTCTTAAACGCGGCCACAAAGGTAATATTGTTTCGATGACCTGTGTCCGCTATCGAGGGGATGCAGCTTATCTTGAAGAGCAGGCGAAACTCGAAGAGATGTTTCCTAATTATCAGTATCGTCTTTATACAACCCGAGAGCCGGAAAATCTGGATACCTCGCGCCACGATTATGTCGGCAAACGGTATTTACAGGATGTGATTGCTCCGGAAAACTTCGAGCAGGAATTTGGTTGGGCAATCAACCCTGATTCCACACATGTTTTCCTCTGTGGTAACCCTGATATGATCGGTATTCCAACTCGTAAAGAAGATGGTAGTCATGAATTTCCTCAAACAAAAGGAATGATAGAAATTCTGACTGAACAGGGAATGACATTGGATCAAAGCCGGCAGCCGGGGAATATTCATTTTGAAAAGTATTGGTAAGATAATTTTGGTAAGATAATATCCAGTGAAGCAGCCGGGGCACGACCCAGCCAACGCAACGACAGCATTGAGTAATAAGAAAACTGAAACAGAACGAAATGAGTGAACGAAAAACAGGGATATGGTTTATTGGGGCCTGGGGAGGAGTTGCGACGACTTCTGTTGTTGGTCTGGTAGCGTTACAGAAAGAGATTGCACCGTTAACCGGCCTGGTTTCCGAGTTACCTCTTTTTCAAAACGTACCTTTAGCTGGCTGGAGTGAGTTTGTTGTTGGCGGGCATGAAGTTCGGCAGATCGGTTTTCTAAATGCTGCTCAGGAGTTAGTCGAAAAATCGAATCTTTTTTCTGCGGATCTGCTTTCCGCTGTCGCACCGGTTCTGGAAGAATTCGATGCAAACGTCAAACAGGGCACACTGATCAATGTGGGCTCAATGATTGAAAAAATATCGTGTGATGACGCCAAAAAGCAGATTGGGGAAACGCCAGCAGTCGCATTAAAAAGAATACAGTCCGATATCGAGCAATTCCGCAGCAATCATCAGCTCGATCAGGTAATTGTCGTCAATCTGGCTTCAACCGAACCGGCGATGGATCTTTCCAGTGTTCCTGAAACGTGGTCCGAATTAGACGCGATTCTTCAAAGCAGTGATACCTCGCCGATTCCGGCCAGCTCTTTGTATGCGATCGCGGCCTTTAAGGCAGGTTGTGCATTCGTCAATTTTACACCTTCGATTGCTTCAGAGCTGCCTGCTGTAATTGAACTGGCGGAAACCAGAAAAGTAGCCCATTGCGGGCGAGATGGGAAAACAGGGGAGACCCTGCTTAAAAGTGTGCTTGCACCGATGTTTGCTGCTCGTAATCTTCAGGTCCTCAGTTGGGTTGGGCACAACATCTTTGGGAACATGGATGGGATAGTGCTGAACGATCCGGAAAACAAAGCGACGAAAGTTCATTCCAAAGCACATTTACTTTCAGATATCCTTGGCTATGACCTGCAGTCGCTCGTTTCGATCGAGTACATTGAATCTCTGGGAGATTGGAAAACAGCCTGGGATCATATTCACTTTGAAGGTTTTCTGAATACGAAAATGACATTGCAGCTTACCTGGCAGGGAAGCGATTCTATTTTGGCTGCTCCGCTGGTTCTCGATTTAATCCGCCTCAGCGAACTGCAACAGCGACTCGGCAGAAGTGGCATTCAGGAACATCTGGCCTGCTTCTTCAAAAGCCCGATGGGAACAACCACTCCGGAATTTGCTTTGCAGTTTGAACTGCTTAAACAATGGGTGGAAGAAGTCACGCAATAGCCGGGCATGGCTGGTTTGTTTTGACAGCCATCACCAACGTCAATTTTTTTACGCCGGTTTCTCTGTTTTCTGATCGTCAAATAAATCTGCGAAGACATCTTCGAGAGGACGCTCTTCGACGGTAAGGTCATCAACCTGATATCGCGAAAGCAGCGAGCCAAGAACTTCTGAGACCCGCTCGCGTTCTACGCTCAACTTGACCCCGGGTGGTTCGGCTTCAAGAAGTATCCCGTAGTTGTCCAGATCGTCGGGGATTTTTCCATCATGAAAAACGAGAGAAATTACTTTATACATACTGAAGCGATCAACAATATCACTTAAACTGCCATCATGTCGGATTTCTCCATCGTTGATAACAATCACTCGTTTACAAAGTGATTCCACATCTTTCATATAATGGCTTGTCAGCACAACGGTAATTTTCTGCTGCTGTTGATAGTATTTCAAAAACTCCTGGACACGTTTCTGACTGACAACATCAAGCCCGATTGTCGGTTCATCCAGAAAAAGCACACGAGGGTTATGAAGCAGCGAGGCGATCAGCTCCATCCGCATCCGTTCTCCCAGGGAAAGTTCACGCACGGGTTGGCGAACCAGTTTGCCAACTTCCAGAAGTGAGACCAGTTCATCAAGACGGTGATCAAATTCCTGCTCCGGAATTTTGTAGATCGCTTGATGCAGTCGAAACGATTCCTGAGCAGGGATATCCCACCAGAGCTGATTTTTCTGGCCCATCACCAGCGAAAAATTTCTACGATACGCATTCTCTCGTTTCCACGGAATGTGTCCCAGAACGGTTGCCTGTCCCGATGTCGGATAGATCAACCCG
>WFOZ01000132.1 GCA_015487825.1 Planctomycetaceae bacterium | reverse complement strand
GAAGATGGGTGCAAGCACGCCATCCTACAACGACTGAAAACCCGAAGGTGGATGGGATGAGCTACCCGGTTTTCGTGTTTTTCGTGGTTCTTTACGAGAACTTCTTTTTACTCAAAAAAAGTTTGAACGGAGGGTAGACATTCTTGTCTGCCTTGAATACGGGATGCTCAAACGCGACAGACTCCGAATGTCTGTGCTCCGTTTTGAATTGACCACGAAAGAAACGAAAAACACGAAAACAGAAAATGTTAAAGACCTCTTTTTTTATTTCTCTGCGGTTCTCTGCGAACTCTGCGGTAAAAATTATTTGGTTCCGGCTGTGCCGGGTTAGGAAAATTTGTGGCTAATACTTTTGGTTCCGGTTTATCAGGATCAGGTGCTCGCTGTGACTAATTTTCATATCTGGTAATCGGGAAAATTTGAATCGCCTGGTTTACGACGTTTCTTTTCCCATCGGCTGAAAAGCCAATTGACGAAAACGCCCCACGCGATTGGCAAAACAACACAAGCCAGAATGTAGAGGGCGATTTTCACGAATTCGGCTCCGAAGTAATTTCGACACGATGTCCATCGGGGTCTGCGATGAAAAACTGCACCGCGCCATCGGGCCGTTGTTTCGGTTCGGCAATCACATCGAGAGCCGCACCACTGGCTTGCAATGTTTCCCAGGCCGCCTGGGCATCGGGCAGGCGAAACGCGAAATGATGCGCCCGCGTTGAACGTAATTCTTTTGCAGAATTCCCTGCTGATCCGGATTGTTCATGTTCAAGAATCAAATGAATCAACGTATTGCCCGCCTGAAACCATGCGCCTTTGAAGCTGAAATCCGGTCTGGAAACATCCTGCATCCCCAGTAGATCAACATAAAACCGCCGACTCGCTTCAAGATCCTGCACCACGAGTGTGATATGGTCAATACTTTCAACTTCAATGACAGACATCGTTTCCCATCTCTATATGTGGGGTGCGCTGCGACACATCCTACGCAATAAACTATTGAATTTATGATTTTGTATTTTAAGAAATCAACTCATCACAACCGGTTCGCCAGTACTCCAACTATGACCATCGCGAACGACTTTTCGATACAGAGTATCCCGCTCAATCGGAATGCGTCCGGTTTCCTCGATCATGCGGTGAATCTGTTCGACCGTCAAACCTTGCGGTGTTTCCGCACCGGCATCGTGATAAATGGTTTCATGGATAACGGTACCATCTAAATCGTCGGCTCCGAAACCGAGTGCAACCTGCGCGGTCTTTTCACCCAGCATCACCCAGTACGCTTTAATGTGATCGAAATTATCGAGCATTAATCGGCTTAGCGCAATGATCCGCAAATCCATTTGACCGGTCGGTTTGGGGATGTCGTCCAGTTTGGTGTTGTCCGGATGAAATGCCAGCGGGATAAATGTCTGAAAGCCTCCCGTTTCGTCCTGTAACAATCGCAATCGGTTGAGATGATCGTTGCGATGCGATGCCTGTTCAACATGACCGTAAAGCATCGTCGCATTTGTGCGGATGCCCAGATTGTGAGCGGCTCGATGAATTTCAATCCATTTTTCAGAATCGGCTTTATGCTCGCAAAGTTGTCTACGAACGGTCTCGTCAAAAATTTCCGCTCCACCACCCGGCATGCTTCCCAGGCCGACATCGAGTAACTGCTGGAGCACCCAATCGTAAGGTTTTTTCGTGATGTGACTAAACCAGTTGATTTCAACTGCGGTCCATCCTTTAATATGAATCTGCGGATCGGCTTCGTGGATTACACGGATGATATTGAGATACCAGTCGAATTTTTTCTGGTGATGCAGCCCGCCGACTACATGGATTTCGGTGGCTCCCTGTTGCCGAGCTTCTTCGACACGCTCGCGGATCATTTCGTCAGTAAACGCATACGCTTTTTCATCTTTGAGATCCGCCCGAAACGCACAAAACCGACAGCGATACACACAAACATTCGTCGGATTCAAATGGATATTTGTGTTGTAATAGGCGAAGTTACTGTTTTTGCGTTCGCGAACACGATTCGCTAATTCGCCCAGTGCGAGCAGATCGGCGTGTTGATCGAGAAACAGGCCATCTTCCACGTCAAGTCGCTGTTCTGCTTCAACTTTTTCGGTAATTTCCTGGATTCGGTTTTCGTATTCTGGTGATTGCTTGAAATTGGTACTCATGGTTTTATCTGTATTGGTGGCATATTTTTTCGTTGCGGAAACCCGGGGGGTAACACTCCCGGCTCGCCCGTGAAAATACACTCTACAGACCGAGCCAGAGGTCCGCAATTCCGAACAGCAGTAAACCGATACTGATCAACGCATTGATATGGAAAAAAGCGACGCCGGCCCGCGAAAGGTCATCCGGCTTGACCAGCAGGTGTTCGTAAAGAAGCAACCCGGCTACGATCACAATTCCTCCCAGAAAGATCGTATTCAGCCCGGCAACATTCCAGAACAGAACCAGTGAGACAACACAGAACAGATGGCTGATGGCAGCAAATCGTAAGGCCCCGGGAATTCCTAAACGAGAAGGGATGCTGTGCAAACCGACATCGCGGTCGTATTCGGCATCCTGACAGGCGTAAATAATATCAAACCCGCCGACCCAGAAGAAAATTACAGCAGCTAACGCAACTGGTGACCAGGCAAGCGAACCGGTTAACGCAATCCATGTTGCAATGGGAGAAAGCATCAGTGCGGCGGCGAGCCAGTAATGGGCAAACATGCTGAAGCGTTTGACATAGGAATACCCCAGTAATAATGCGAGTACAGGAACAGAGAGAATCAACGGCCATTTGTTGGGAAGAAAAATCAGTGTCGAAAGGATGAACAGAATGCTGGCCAGAATAGTAAATCGTTTCACTCCCCGGGAGGTAAGCTCTCCGGAAGGGATATGTCTGCTGCTCGTGCGGGGGTTTTGTGCATCAATCTTTCGATCCGCATAACGATTAAACGCCATCGCAGCCGAGCGGGCAAACACCATGCAGAGAATAATCCCCAGCAAATCCTGCCAACGAAAAGCAACCTGACTGTGCCAGGCGATTATCGCAGTTAACAGCGCGAACGGGAGTGCAAATATCGTGTGACTGAATCGGACCAGCCCCAGATATTTTTGAATTGTTGATTGCGGTGATATTTCAGCTGAACTCATTATTGTTTCTACTGTCTTATACGAGTACCCTGCTCTCGGTATCAGTAATGATAACCAGAAAAGAGCCAATATCCTACTAACGTTAAAAGTTTACAAATGGTGCGCAAATTATTCCGCCAAACTTTCGTATTTTCAGCACGCCATCCTACATCGTGGTGGTTACCCGAAGAAAATTCGTGTTTATTCGTGGTTCAAATCCCCGTTTGGAT
>WFOZ01000131.1 GCA_015487825.1 Planctomycetaceae bacterium | reverse complement strand
CTTTTGCAGGCACTAAAAGTGGCAGAGGAAAATAATCTCCCTGCATTGCATCATTGCAATTGTTTGCGATCACTGGCTCTGCTTCAAATGGACCAGCAATTGTCTAACGAAGCGATTCAAACATTTGAAAAAGCCAGCGAGCAGTTAACCAGTTTTCTGGCTTCGCATCGCGGACTATCTGGTGTCTCCAATATTCTTTCCACTTATCAAAACATATTCACAAACGGCTTTCAACTTTGCGAACAACTGTTGCAGGAAGAAACACTCTCAAAACAAAAAATCCTCTGGAAATTATTGATGTTCTGGGATGCCGAGAAGTGCATTTCAATTCGTGAACGACTGCGTCTGCAAATTTCTCAACCGCAACAACTCAGACAGGCACAAACCGAAAGCGATTCAAAATGGATCAGTGGACCCGAAAAATGGCAGCAACTTTTTAAGCAAGCTGAATGCAAGTCGCAAATACCTGAGCAGCAACTTGCCACACTTCGGACGCTATACCGTTCAGCAGACGCAATGCAGCAACCAGCTCACCGACTCCTCGAATTTCCTGACCAGGGTGATGATCAGCGAAAATCCCAGTTTTGCCAGCCGATGACACAAACCGAGTTGAATAACCTGCTCACTACAAATCAGTCGGTTATCATCGGATTTTATTTTGATGACAATGACCTGGTGGTCCTGCCGATTCGTCGGGATCTTCAAACGAAACAGCCAACCATTATCCAGACTGAATCGGGGCTGTTTCGACTCAACAACGTTCGCGATCAATTAGAAGAACTTCTGCAATTTCAGCAACAGATGATTCCTCTCCTGGAAAAATACCAACTGGTAGGCAAGCAGCCGCAAAATATCAACAAGGAAATCGGAAGCTGGCAGAAATCAATCTCTGAACCGCTTTATTCTCTCTTGCGATGGGATGATCTTCTTGAGTTGATCACTGCCCCGGAAGAAAACCGTGAGCAATTGCATTTGACGTTCATTCCCGATGACATACTTTACCAACTTCCACTTCATGCAGCTTGCAACAATAAAACGGGGCAGCGTCTGTTTGAAGAAGTTGCCAGCATCAACTATGCCCTCTCCTTACGGACGCTTGAATTGCAGTTTCAAATTGACCGGAAGGATCGTTCGACCAGCCCACAAATGCAAGGAACCGTTTTTGCCTACTCAAATCCAGATGCAAAGCAGAACCAAGACCAAAAGTTCTTGGCGTATGCCCACCGGGAAGTTGCCAATTTGGTTAATGAGGTCGGGATCGAGCATCTTTGGATTCATGGAGACCGGGAACCGGAACCAGCCAACCGAAAGAACATGAGACATCGCCACCATCTTGGCAATCTCTTATGGAACATCGGGCATGGCGGTATCAGCGAACAAGCGGATCAATTCGATCTTCCAGGTGGAGGCAGACAAACGGCTCAGCGGCCTTCCATTTTACTTGCCGATGGCCTCGTTTCTGATTCCCGCATGGTTGCCGAACAATACGATTTTTCTTCGCTCCGACTCAACCATTATTCCTGCTGCACGCTGGGAAGAATGACGTCCATTAAATCAACACAGGAACTGGAAGGTTGGATTGCCTCGCTCACCTTACTCGGCTGCCGTCGCGTTTCTTCCGCCCTCTGGGAGTTATGCGATGCCGCCGCAGCCGATTTCGCACAGTGCTGGATCAAAGCACTCAAAGAACATGCTTTTGTCGAATCGCCACAACCTCACGCATTTGCAATTGCCTTCAAACAGGCTCTGGAAGAATTCCGAGCAGTCAAAGATGATCGCTGGAACCACGAATTCTACTGGGCCCCTTATGTTCTTTATGGCCTGCCGTAAGAACAGTTAGAGTTGATATTTCGCCTTCAAATCTTGTTCAATTCGTTGCCGGGTTTCTGTCACTTCTTCGATTTTGACGCAAATCATATTGGCTCCTTGATTTCGCAAGTCTTGAATTTTCCCCTCCTCAAATAGTTTCGACAAATCATGACAACTTTCAATTTGTAGCGGCGTATGATGAACTTGCCCTTCGTCATTTGAAATTGTGTTCGTAATCACATACACGCCTGCTGAATTCGGCAATTTCCGGTTCAAAGGCAACGCCGTGAAAACGTATTCTCTGTTCGATTGCCCGGTGAGCGTAATAAAAGGAGACATCTATGAGGGGCGATTGCGAAGTTTCACTGCCAATAATGTTCGCAATTTGGGAATATCATTCACTGGAATGGTTGATTCATATCCACCAACAATCTGCTGGAAAAAGTCTGCTGCAACGTGAGCATCGGGAATCGACTTGAATAACCACTCGTGCATTTGAGTCAATTCTGCCGCAAGTTGTTCCAGATTTATCATATCAAACAGCGGAAACTTCTTTACAAATCGAAGCAACAACATCCCGCAAAGGATGATTTAGTTTCAGAAAACAGCGACGTGCCCCCAACTGACAAACTTCATCACAATGATCCGCCTGAGCAGTCAAAACGAAAGTTGGTGTCTGGGCATTCTGCGTCTCAGAAATCTCTTTCAGCACATCGATTCCACTCTTCCCCGGCATATTAACATCCAACACCACCATATTGAATCGCTGTTGCCGTAAAGCAGCAAGCCCCTCTTCACCATCCTGACACAGCGTCACCACAAACCCTGCTTTCGTAAACTTAGTATCCAACGCCCCTCGAATCGAGGCATCATCATCCACCACAAGAACCTGTGGTAAATGGGACTGGATAAGCCGGGAATCAAGAGCGGTGTTTGTCATTTTTTCAATACAATTATACCACACTTTCATTCGGTTCCCAAATTGAAATCAATGGTAACTTCAAGTCCGAACAGAGTAACCCATTCAGAAAGAAGCCCCGTGTTGAAACACGGGGCAAGTCTGAACTTTCAGACGCTTCAGGCACAGTGCTGACATTTTCCATGCTCCAGCGGTGTTTGAAGCGTTGAGACAACTTCGCAAGCAAAACTATTGTTGTCATCTTTGCCAGAAAGGGTCATTTGGATGAACTGAAGTGCTTGATCGAAATTGCACCAACTAAAAGTGATGCTTTCAATCTGCATGATCTTCCCATCGGAGCAATTCCATTTGAGGATACCGTATTCCTGCAAACGGTCCGGGGTAGTTGAATCATTCACCCAGACATATTGCTGATAGCCTTGAACAGAGAATGCCTGGCAGCAACACCACGTTGCCTCAGTCAGCAGCCGAGCCAGTTCTTCAGCCGATTCGATTTCTCGGACAGACCAGATTCGATCATCGTGTAGCATCATACTTCTCCTTTCTGTTT
>WFOZ01000130.1 GCA_015487825.1 Planctomycetaceae bacterium | reverse complement strand
CTCGATCTGGCGGGAACGAAAGCCGCTGTTGTTCAAAAACGGGCCGAAGCAAAAGACTACATCGATATTGACGCGATTTTGCAACATGGAGAAATTGACCTCCCTCAAGCACTTTCGGCGGCACGGTTGATTTACGGTTCTCAGTTTAATCCCGAATTAACACTAAAAGCACTCAGCTTTTTCGGCGACGGTAACCTCGAAACAATCCCGGTCCAGATACAAAAGCGATTAGCCGATGCGATAAAAAATGTTGATCTCGATAAACTGCCAGACCTTTTATCAGCCAAGAAAAATCCATCCTGGGAGAACGGGCAATGAAATCGTTACCGCTGACGGAAGAATTCCAGGCCGTTGCCAGGCGTGTCATCTGGTTTGAAGAACCTAAGCAGGCCGTTTGCGATCCCGTGCGATTCATTGCCTACGCAATGACCTATGCAGCTTACGAAGATATGAAAGCAATCCGCAAACATTTCAGCGACGACGATTTGCGTGAGGCTTTGCAAAAGGCACCGCCGGGAATTATCGATCCTCGTTCATGGTCCTACTGGCATATCAAGTTAGGGCAATACCCGGCCCCGGAAATGCCAACTCGTAATTTTACCGACGAACCTGAAAAAGAAGTCCTTTCGTAGCATAATTACCCATAACGCATTTTCTTTAGAAAAAATAGAAAGCAAATTACGTCCCAGCACGGCTGGTTCATTCTGATAGCCGTAACCAAACTGATATTTTTCTGAAATTTGCGAGCCGTTCGCAAACTTTTACCGTTAGTAATATAGAGAAGACCCAGCACGGCTGGTCTGTTCTGACCGCCGTAACCAAAAACTGATTTTCTAATATTTGCGAACCGTTCGTAAACTTTTACCGTTAGTAATGTAGATTCTTCTGTTGTTGAATGTCTGCGTGGTTCTGTTCCATCAATGTTTCGTCAGGAAATCTTCAATGCACGTTAATCGAATCGCTCTGTCAATGTTGATGGCAACTTGCCTCATCGTCATTCACTCTCGTCCCTTTGTACAAGCAGAGGAAGCAGCAGCAATTCCGACGAAAAAAATGACGCTCGTCGTTACTGCACCGGATGGTTCGCCGGTTGTGGGGGCGAAAGTGAAACCGGACGGGCTACGTACCGTTGTCGATCCCGGCTCTCATTATTGGTGGGTAACCAAACGTCACGGTCCACATCCCGAACAATTGACCGACAAAAAAGGGGAAGTCGAAATAACTTACCCAAAGTATGTTGATGAACGCAAAGAAACCGGGAAGGTAACGGTCACTATAGATCATCCTGACTTTGTATTGTACCAGGCAGATCAATCAACCTCTCAAGATCGGCATGAGGTAGCGCTTAAAAAAGGTTACCAACTACGAGTATTCGCAGTGACGAAGCATCATGGGTTAAAAAAGATTACCTCTCAGTTGTACGGTTTGATTCATGATAAAAGTTCGCGATCTCGGTTTGAATGGACGCAGGAAAAACAGGGGACATTTATTTCCCCGGCTTTCGAGCGTAAAAAAACGATCGGCTGGGCGGTTCAATTATCTGAAACCCCAATTCTGTTCAGCGATACTTTTGAGATTGATCCAACACAGTCAAAGGCCGAAGTTAACCAGACCAGAAGGACGATTCTGCTTAAACCGGGATATCGCGTCGAAGGACGAATTGATGATGCGGTACCACGCCCAATCAAAAATGGTCGTGTTTTAATCTATGTGACTCCCGTTAATCGCCCGGAAGTATTGGCTAGCATGATGTGGCAAGACGTCGTTGAAATAAAACCAGATGGGACGTTTCTGTTTGAAAGTTTACCCCGCTGTCAAGTAGCACAAGTTCTTGCATTGTGTGATGGTTGGATTTCAGTACCACCACGAGGAGAAGATTTTGATGTGCTAAAAAAAGGCGGTGTCGCAATCAATATGCAACTTGGTCGATTAGATAATACTACATACGCTCAGGTTCATCGTATCGATACGAAAGAAGCTTTCCTTAACATCAAAATGGAAAAAACGGTTTCTGTTGATTTCAGTATATTGAAGCCAGATCAAACACCTCTTGCTGGTGCAACAGTATCGATGTGGCCCAATTTACGCATCGAAGCATTGGGGGCTGTCATTGTAGGTACCGTATTTCCAACTCGCGAAGTTCTGACCCTCAAAGATACCACTGCTTACTATGATAAAAAAATATTAGAAAATAAACGTTTTTCCGCAACAACAGACGCCAAAGGAAAAGCGGTGATAGAAAACCTGCCAGCCCGAAAAAACATCGGTTGGACTGTACTGCATGATGCCTTCGATATGCCAGCTTTGGGCATAGAAAGAGAACGCCGATCGAGAAACCTCAATGCAACCCAATCTCCGATTCCGCTGCAAACAATTGTGATGGAGAAAAAAGGAACTCACCTGCTTGGCGAGAAAAAGGCTCAACCAAAGCAAGAGCCAAAAAGAAAACGTGGTTCCGCCAGGATCTCAACGAAGTAAGAATAGGGCCGGTAGCGCACGTTGCGGAAAATCAACAGATCGCTTTAAGTCCACCGTATTGGTGAAAAGCAGGGTAAAGTCACCCTGCTTTGTTGATTTTGCCCAAGCTTCGCCATATCCTCACTGTGTAGAAACTCACTACAGGTCACTTCTTGCCTGTAGTACCTCTTTTAATGGAATTGCTTTCGCAAAACCTGTTCAGTGGCGAATCGGGGTTAATTACTGGTTGAAATACAGTAATAGCTGTTCGTTATGATCAATTGTTTCACTTTCAAACCAGCGTATATGCAGGAGTTCGGTATGAATCGATTCAGGAAATCTGTCATGCATTTAGGTTTCTCTCAAGCGGTGGCGCTGTCTGCTTTGCTTGGAGTATTTTTGATTCCGGCTATTCAGGCTGAAGCAAAAACTTATCCTGCCTGGGCGGAAGTGACCAAAGGGATGACGGCGATGCCGGGGTTGCTGCCGTTGTATTACAGTGAAAAAGAGCAGAAGCTTTACATGGAAATCAGTAAAGCCAACTACAACAAAGAGTTTATTCTGCCGATTTCGATTGCTCGCGGGGCAGGCATGATGTATCTGGGTGGCGACACACTGAATTTCGGTGATCAGTGGATCATCAGCTTCAAAAGATCGTCTGATCGAATTCTGGTTGTCAGACGTAATATAAAATTCAAAGCCAAATCAGGAACCCCGCAAGCCGGTGCAGTTGAAACTTCTTACATGGACAGCATTATCAAAGCGCTGCCAATTCGAAGTGAAAAAAGTGCTGGGGCTTCAGTTCTGGTCGATCTGGCCGATCTGTTTATGTACGACCTGGCCGGTATTGGGGTGCGACCGGATCGCAGTCGAAGTTCATGGTTTAAAGTAAAAGCGTTCCCGAAGAATATTGAAATTGAAGTAGCGGCTGTTTTCACCGCTTCTTATGGTCGCTTTGGAATGCATGGCAGTGATAATCCGGTTCCAGATCCTCGGGGAACTCAAATCGTTATGCACTACGGTCTTTCCAGGTTAGAAAAGACCAGCTACGTACCTCGTCTAGCAGATGATCGGATCGGATATTTTCTCAGTACAACCAACGATTTCTCAAAAGATGTTCATAAAAGCCCGAAAGTGCGGTACATCAACCGTTGGCATCTGGAGAAGGAAGATCCGAATGCCAAACTGTCGGTACCCAAAAAACCGATTATTTTCTGGATTGAAAAAACTGTACCACGCAAGTATCGCCCGTTCGTTCGGGAAGGAATTCTGGAGTGGAACAAAGCGTTCGAGAAAATCGGATACCTGCAGGCGATTGAATGTCGCGATCAACAATCGAGTGATGATTTCGACCCGGAAGATATTCGATACAACACGTTTCGCTGGATCGCAACTTCTGCAGGGTTTGCGATGGGACCAAGTCGAGTGAATCCCAAAACAGGGCAGATTCTTGATGCTGACATTGTTTTTGATGAAAGCATGGTTCGATACTACCGGCAGGATTATGTCCGAACGGTCGGTATTCCTCAGGGATTGGAAATTCTTGCACAAGGCAACCGGAAAACATTTCTGAAACTGTTTTCTTCGCAGGTTCCTGAAATGGAAAGCCGTTCCCGGGAAATGGAATTACTTTATGAGCAATATCAACAATTAAATAAAGAACAACCCGATCATGCACTGGCGAATCGATTTCCTATGCAACCAGGCTGGATGAATTCCCGTCAGCCATGTAATTGCTGCATGATGGGGCCGGGTATTCAAAGACAATTAACGATGCTCTCTTCGATTCTTGCCATCCACGGAGCCGCTCCCGGTGGGAAAGTTCCTGAGAAATTTATCGGGCAGGCCATTAAAGAAGTTGTCATGCACGAAGTGGGACACACACTGGGGCTTCGCCACAATTTCAAAGCAAGCACAATGCTGACTCTGGAACAGGTTAACGATCCCAAAGTAACTTCCGCCCAGGGAATGACCGGTTCAATCATGGATTATGTTCCTGCAAATTTCGCTCTTGATCCGAAAAAGCAGGGAGATTACTTCCCGAAAACGATCGGCCCTTACGATTACTGGGCGATTGAATACGGTTACAAACCAATCGCTTCGGAAGAGGAAAAAGAGCTTGCAAAAATAGCCTCAAAATCGGCGCAGAAGGAATTGACCTATGCCACCGATGAAGACATCTACGGCAACCCCGACCCGCGTATCAACCTGTTTGATCTGGGCGATCCTCTTAATTACGCCGCTCAGCGAATGAAACTGATGAAGCAGTCGATTAAAGGATTGACAGACCGTGTTGTCGAAGATGGTGAAGGATATCAACGGGTTCGCTCGGCATTTAACATGTTAATGGGAGAAGTTTCTCAAGCGACTTACCTGACATCACAATACATCGGCGGGGAATACACCGCCCGGGATCATAAAGGAGATCCAAATGCCAGGCCGCCAATGCAGCCAATTCCGCTGGAAAAACAACAGCAGGCATTGAAGCTGCTCAATGACGAAATTTTTTCCGATAAAGCATTTCAGTTCCCACCGGAATTACTGCGAAATCTGGCTCCTGATCATTTCAGGGATAGCGGCTCCTCTGCCAGTTATCACTTCCCGGTTTACCGGCAGGTTCTCAGCATTCAGAAAATGGCACTTTCATCACTTCTTGATGCCGATACGTTGCGCGGAGTTCTTGATATTGAACTACAGGCAACCAAAGGTCAGAAGGTACTTACTCTTCCACAAATCTTCGATTCGTTGACGAGCTCCATCTGGTCAGAAGTTCCTGCAAACGTTGATAAACAGGTGAAAGTTTCAATTTCAACAATTCGTAGAAATCTGCAAAGGGCACATATGCAGAAACTGACTGCAATTGTTCTCGGTTCTCAAGGAGGAAGCAAGAGCCTGATGCAGCTGCTCGGTGGAGGAGGTGGTGGTGCAGCTCCAGCTGATGCCCGCAGCCTCGCTCGCCTGCATCTGAAACAGATAAATACTCGCCTGGATGCTGCGATCAATTCTAAAAAAGTAACAATGGACGCGTACACAGCAGCTCATCTGCAGGAAATTCAGCAGCAAATCGACAAAGTCCTCAATGCTGATATGACCAGTGGTCGTCCATAGAAAAAGTGCGTTAGCATGATTAAAAGACTTAGTAGCCGGCTGGTTTTGGATCAGCCGGCTTTTTTATTCAAGGCTCGTTTGGATTCCTGCTCTCTGCTGGTTATGATGCAAAAGCGTGCTGAAATGATACGGTTTTTCTCTGCTGCTCGAACTCTCTCAAAGATACTTCGGAACCCCTCCCGATGGCGGAATTGTACCACGAATGCGGCGTTGCCGCGATTTACCATCTACTACAGGATGGTATCTCTCCTCTCGCTCCACAAAACGACCCAAATTGCGTCGCCGGTCTCATCCCCAGACTGTTACTCGATATTCAGAATCGAGGCCAACTTGCAGCCGGAATGACCAGCTTCAATCCTAAGCGGAAACAATTGATTAAAACCTACAAAGATGTTGGTAGTGTCAATGAAGTTTTCAGGCTTGGACGCCGGGAAAAAGCGGAACGAATTATCAAAAGATACAACGGTCAGGCGGCTATCGGGCATGTCCGCTATGCAACTTGCGGTACCGATGACCGCAGTTATGCACAGCCTTTTGAACGTTCTCATGTGCAAAAATCGAAATGGTTCAGTTTCGGGTTCAATGGACAACTGGCTAATTACCAGAAGTTGCGTGAACAGATCGAAACACAGGACGATTTCCACCTGGCCCGTGAAACCGATACTGAAATTATTATGCACCTGCTTTCTCAGGATTTTTCCATCCATGGACGTGGTGACCTGGTCGGCACAATGTCGCGACTGGCCCGGCAGCTCGATGGTGCGTACAACATTGTCTTTCTGAATGCCCGGGGTGACATGTTCATCGCGCGAGATCCTCTCGGCATCCGCCCTTTATGTTACGCAGTAGAAGGGCCATTATTTGCAGCAGCAAGCGAGTCGGTTGCACTGTGGAACCTGGGATTCGATGTAGAGAACATCAAAACACTTCAACCGGGCGAGATGATTCTCATCCAGCATGGGAGACTGGAAAAACACCGTTTTGCAGAAAGCCCACACAAAGCCCACTGCTTCTTCGAATGGATTTACTTTGCCAACGTCGCCAGTACGCTTGATGACCGCAGTGTCTATCTTTCCCGCACTAATCTGGGAGTGCACCTGGCCAATCAGGAAGAACTGACAATCGACGAAGATACGATTGTTGTTCCCGTCCCCGACACAGCCAAACCAGCCGCCTCTGCAATGGCCTACGAATTAAACATTCCCTGTCTGGAAGGTCTAATGCGAAATCGTTATGTCGGCAGAACTTTCATAGAATCGAAAAACCGGGCCGATAAAGTTCGCACCAAATTCACTCCCCTGCCTGAAGTTTTTGAAGGACGAAAAGTTATTCTGGTTGAGGATTCTATTGTTCGTTCGACGACAATGAGAGGTCTGATTGACCAGATAAGAACTCGTGGCAAAGCTAAAGAGGTTCATGTTCGTGTAGCCTGCCCGCCAATTATTGCTCCCTGTTTTTACGGGATCGATATGTCAAAAATCAGCGAACTGTTTGCCCCAAAGTTTATGGAAGGGCATAATCTGACCCCTGAAGTCGAACGAAAAATGGCTCAGACACTCGGTGCAGATTCTTTACGATACCTGCAAATTGAGACGCTTGCCAAAAGTATCGGCATCGAAAAGTCGCAGTTATGCAGAGCCTGTGTAAATTCTGAATATCCAACTGAAGCGGGTAAAGAACTGTATCAACTCGCACTGGAGTACAACAAAAACCCGGAAGCGACGCAAAACGAACGCACTTACGACATCTCCGCGGTGATGTCGACCCGCTCGTAATTCAGCGTGGCTGGTTTGTCACGATTAAAAATAAACAACAAGTTCTTCGCCAACGATGCGCGCAAATAGCAAGCATATGATACTGAAAGAGACTGGCGAGGCGTTTTTATGTCAGCAGGATTCAGTCGTGTGCCACGGCTCTGTGAGCCGTGATGCGTTGGAGTTGATATCATTCAAATGAAACCTTGTAATTAACAGTTCGCACGGCTCACAGAGCCGTGGCACGCGAATTTGAGTGTTATTTGCGAGTCTGTTTTTTCCGGTGTGGCCAAAATGAAACGATAGAAACATGAAAAACTCTCTCCTTGTTTATCCCGCAAATTTTTCGACTTGCTCCCCGAAAAATAAATTTGAGAGACTGTTTCTCCCGGGATTACTTCTTACTTTTTTTGCTGTTTGTTCCCCGCTTGCTGCTCAGAATGACTGGACAGAATTTCGCGGTCCCAACGGCAGTGGACTCGCCCTGAAAGCCACGCCTCCTGTTCGTTGGCATGAAGCAAACAAAGATGAAAAGGAGCAGGATAAAAATCAGAACATCGTCTGGAAAACCCCCATTCATGGTCGGGGCTGGTCCTCGCCGGTTATTTCAGAGGGGCAAATCTGGCTTACCACCGCAACAGAAGATGGCAAGAAAATGTACGCTGTCTGTGTTGATGCCAACAGCGGAAAAATCATCCATGACAATCTGATTTTCACTAACGAAAACCCCCAGGACATTGATGTCACCAACAGTTACGCCTCATCGACGCCGGTTATTGATGGCGATCGCGTTTATGTCCATTTCGGAACTTACGGCACCGCCTGTCTGGATGTGAAAACGGCCAGGGTCATCTGGCAGCGTCGGGATTTTCCCTGTAATCACTGGCGGGGCGCGGGGTCTTCTCCCATCGTTTATAAAAATATGATGATCGTGCATTTCGACGGTTACGATTTTCAGTACATTGTCGCTCTCGATAAAATGACGGGGAAAACGATCTGGAAAAAAGATCGCATGGATCTGTACGAAACCGACAACGGCGATCACAAAAAAGCCTTTGGTACGCCCGCTGTTTTTGAAGTTGAAGGGCAATCTCTGTTATTGAGTCCGTTTGCCAAAGCAGTCATTGCTTATGAACCGGAAACCGGCAAAGAACTCTGGTGGATTCAGTTCAAACAGCATTCGACGGCCAACCGCCCTTTGTTCGATGGCAAGCACATCTTCATTGGCACCGGCTTTGGTAAAGGAGAGCTTATTGCAGTCAATCCTTTTCAGGCTAAAGGAAATATAACCGAAACGCATATTTCGTGGGTCGTCAAACGGGCGATGCCTTCCAAGCCTTCGCCGTTGTTGGTTAATGGGAGAATCTACACCGTTGCGGATAAAAACGGCATCGTCTCCTGTATCGATGCTGCATCCGGAGAAATAATCTGGCAGGATCGTATCGGCGGTACGTTCTCGGCTTCGCCTGTTTATGCGGCGGGGCATATCTACTTTTGTGACGAAAAAGGGAAAACTACCGTTGTTAAACCGGGAGATACTCTTAACATTGTCGCAGAGAACCATCTCAATAACGGCTGCATGGCAACCCCTGCACCGCTTGCAAAAGCAATCTTTATTCGAACACGCACCGCACTGTATCGTATAGAAAATCAAAAATAATGGTTCAACCTCATACAAATCTTTCAGTGATATCCCCTGTTCGTTCAAAAGTAATCTCTCTGACGAGCAGGGGATTATTTGCAATATTGCTGGTCTTTTTTACCGGTTGCGGTTCTGTTGCCCCCTCTGAAAAACAGACAGACACCAATAAAAAGGGATCATCTGAAGACACGGTAGCGTCCGGTACAAAAGTCATTCCCGTAAAAAGCGTTGTGAAAAAATTCAACTGGCCTTTCTGGCGTGGTCCTCAAAAAGATGGTATGTCGCAGGAAACCGATTGGAATACGGATTGGAAAACACCTCCTGAATCGATTTGGGTCAATCAGATTGGAATCGGCTACAGTGCGGTCAGCATCGATAAAGGACGGCTCTTTACCATGGGGCACCCCGCCGGTACCGAAACAGAAACAATGTGGTGCTTCGATGCCGTCACCGGGAAAGAACTCTGGTCGAAATCGTACCCCTGTATTCTGCTCGATCACCTTCACAAAGGCGGCCCCTGTGCAACACCAACCATTGATGGCGAATTTGTCTATTTCAATTCCCGTGAAGGAGAGGTCCGCAAAGTAAAAGCGAAAGATGGCGAAATCATCTGGACGATTTCACTGCAGAAAGAACTCGATATCGAACTGCCTGAATGGGGATTTTCCTGCTCTGCAATTCTTAATGGTGATGAAATTATCTTTGAAGCCGGTTCGGTTGTTGGCGTCGATAAACAAACCGGAAAAATCAAATGGAAAACCCGCCCGCGTATGCCCGGTTACGGCACTCCCGAACTGTTCACATTCAATAACAAACCGTACCTTTGCGATCTGACCAACGAAGGAATTTCGGTTATTGATATGACCAGTCATAAAGAAGTTACATTTGTTCCCTGGGATTCTCCTTACAAAACAAATTCAACGACACCAATCTGGCACAACGGACAACTCTTTATTTCCACCGGTTACAACATCGGCTGTACTCTGCTCAATTTCGATGGCAAGGAACTGACCGAAGTCTACAAAAATAAAAATATGCGTAACCACATGAATTCGTGTGTGTTGCATGAAGGATATCTCTATGGCGTAGATGGTAATTCGCACAATCCGAGAACGGTCACCGTTAACTGCATCGACTGGAAAACCGGTCAGATTGCCTGGGAACAGCGAGACCTGGGCTGCGGCGCACTGACCGCGACCAAAGACCATCTTATCGTACTCAGCGATACCGGAGATTTAGTGCTGGCAAAACTAACGCCCGATGCGTTCCACGAACTGGGCAGAGTACGAGTAATGCACGAACAATGCTGGACCGTCCCCACTCTCTGCAACGGCCTCATCTACTGCCGCGGTGCAGATGGTACGTTGGCCTGTGTTGATGTCCGGCTCAAACCGTGAAGGAATAAACGCGAACCGGAGGCATCGCTACCGGGTTGGTTTTTTGTTGCGTGCGAACCAGTCCAGCAGTAGTTTTTTTCGGTCTGTGGGATTTTTGGTTGGTTGATGATCTTCGGGGGAGTTGCTGTGTTCGACACTCCAGCCGTCCCATTCGCGGTAAGCGTGATATGTCCAATCCCAGCCGTACTCTTCAAACAGTTCGATACAGTCCCGCAGATAAATCTCCGCACCGGGTGCCCAGCGAATGGCGCTGAACTCTCCCACGAAAATGTGTACATTGTACGCAAGCTGAAACTCTCTCACTGGAGCGAGCACCTTTCGGAGTTGCTGCTTGTTCCACTGGATGTTGCCGATCTTGCCGGGATAGGTAATGCCGATCACTTTGTCGTGAACGCCCTGATGCGTGAACTGACCAGGCACGTACATGTGAACCTGATAGATCACGTTCGTTACGTCGACCGGTACCAGTTCGCGGAAACCATCGGCTGAGTCCCACTGACTTGCTTCGATGAAGATGGGCATGTCCGGGTCGATGGCGCGAATGGCCTTGGCGGCTCGCACCTGAGTTTCCAGATAGTCCGCAACGCCCGGCGGCGAGGGGAGGTTTTGCACGGGTTCGTTCACCAAATCGTATCCCCAGATGGCGGGTTGCCCTTTGTATCGCCGCGCGATCTTCTCCCACAGTTTCACATAGTGGTCCTGATAAACCGGTTCGTGGAAAATCGCCAGGTCCTTATTCTTATGACGACCACCCGGCGGCGAGTGCATGTCCACAACGACTTTGAGGCCATAACGGCGGCAGGCGTCGAGCACCTTGTCCAGATCTTCCAGTTCGCTTTCCAGCCAGCGGTCATACTCTGCCAGATCACGATCAGTGTCGGCGCGGCCCCAGTTGCGAGTGATCTGCCAGCGAATAACATTGGCGTTCCACTCCATACCAAGCAGACGCAGGTCTTCGTCGCGAAACGTGTTGGGCGACATCACGCCGCGCAGCCGGGGTAAGTTGTGCCCCTTGAAAACGGGCCCGGGATTGGTCGGTGGTTCAGGACGTTTCGGCAAAGGCCCCTTGAAGACCGTGATTTTGATTGCATCAAACCAGATCTTGCCGGAACTGCCTTGCAAGCCGAGTTCAAGCTGGCCGCCCGTGGCATCGGGCGCAATCGTCGCGATGAAACGCAACGTGCGCCAGTCGAACGAACCAAACACGCCGTTCGGATTCTGCCAGAACGGCCCGGCTGTTTCTGACTGGTAATGCAGCATGAATTTGACGCCCAGATATGACTGTGACGGCTTGGTGGCGTTTTCCGCTTTCGCCACGCACTCCAGCAGCAAGCGGCAGCCGCGATAGCGTGTCAGGTCCAACGGCAGGTGAATCATGTTTCCGTTCTGCGCCCGAGTCACTGGAACCGTGATGCACAACGACGTCGTCTCCTGATAACCAGTTTCCCACTTGGCAAAGCTCGCCCGCGACCATGCTGTGCGTTGTTGCGGCGTATCGAAATCCGTCTGGAATACGAT
>WFOZ01000129.1 GCA_015487825.1 Planctomycetaceae bacterium | reverse complement strand
CCCGAGGATGAATCTCAAGCAAAAATCGTTAATCACGATCTAGCCGGGCAAATTGTGATGCCGGGCGGAGTCGATATGCACTGTCATATTGCAGGACCAAAAGTGAATCGTGCGCGAGGCTTTCTGGCGGGGATGAAAGGGAATCGTCGAAAGCAAATCGCCTCAGCCGATTCTGCCCCAGTGGTTCCGAACTGCATCGCCACCGGTCAGCTCTTTGCAGGATTGGGATACACAACCGCCATCGATGCCGCTATTCCTGGCCTTTCTGCAAGGTTGGCTCATCACGAATTTTCGTTGACACCTTATCTTGATAAAGCATTCTTGACACTGTTCGGAAACAATCATTACGTGTTGGATAAAATCCGCACCGGCGAGCAGGAAGCCGTTCGCGATTATTGCGGCTGGATGCTTCATTCGGTTCATGCGCTGGGTGTGAAAATTGTCAATCCGGGCGGTGTTGAAAATTGGAAGCAGATTAGTCGAAAAACATTGCGGGAACTTGATGAACCTGTTTCCGAATTTGGAGTTTCGCCTCGCCAGATTGTCCATTCACTTGCAGCCGCGGTTGATGAATTACAACTTCCTCATGCAGTTCACATTCATTGCAACAATCTCGGCTTTCCCGGCAACTGGGAAACGACGCTGCACACGATGCAATCTCTGGAAGGGCATCGCGGGCATTTTGCTCATGTGCAGTTCAATAGTTATGCAGGCGATCCGAACGATCCTTCTTCATTTGCCTCCGGCGTCGAAAAGCTTGTTGAATACGTTGCTGCTCATCCGGAAATTACGGTTGATGTCGGACATGTCTGCCCTGGCGAAGCGATGACAATCACCGGCGATGCCCCGTTTGCCCAGCACTTGCAGCAATTAACGGGCAGCCGCTGGTATACATCGGATACCGAGCAGGAAGCAAGCTGCGGCATTATCCCGGGGGAATTCAAACCGTATCGAAATCTGGTGCATGCGACACAGTGGGCGATCGGCCTGGAATGGTATTTGCGCATGCCCAACCCCTGGCAACTGGCGATGAGCAGCGATCACCCCAACGGCGGGGCATTCGTTAAATATCCCGAAATCATTCACCTGTTAATGGATCGAAATTTCAGACAGGAAATGATTTCCCGCATGCCCGAATCTCTCGGCGAGCGATGTCCGCTGAACGATCTGGATCGAGAATACACGCTGAACGAAATCGCCATCATCACCCGAGCCGCCCCTGCGAAAATTCTGGGGTTATCGTCAAAAGGGCATTTGGGAATTGGGGCTGATGCTGATATCACCGTTTACTCTCAGCAGTCAAACATCACCGAAATGTTTCAGCGTCCTCAAGCCGTCTTCAAAGCAGGAAACCTCATTGTAAAACAAGGAGAACTGCAACAAAAACAAACGGGCCAACTGTTACGCCCCGGTGTCGAATACGATGCGACTTCGCTGAAACATCTACAACAATGGTTCAACGAAAACTACTCCATCCGCTTCGGCAACTACCGCATTAACGAAGAAGAATCCCCCTGCAACGTACAAAGCGTTTCATGAAAAATATGATCAGAGACGACTCCTCTAGCGTTAGAGCAGGGCTCCGGACTATTCTGAAAAAGCAGCGGGAAACAGAACGAAACTCGACAATTTTCTTTCGGTTTATAGGATACCTCCAGTTCTCGGAAATAGGAATCCCGTATCTTCTCTCAGAATGAAAACCATGCATCAACATGGATTGTTCGACGTTCAAATGAGACGAGAAAAAAACAAGCAATACGACAACCGGGAACCACAGACAATCGCAGTGTTTTCGAGGTAGCAGTGACCAAAAGTAAGTTATAGGTTCCTGACACTTTTGGGCTGGATTAAAACGAAGATATGATAAAAAAAACATAGATTGGCTAACTCCTTAGCTGCAAAGGCAAGTAAGTAGGAGCTGCTGTGTAGACCCTACCTACCTGGAGTCGATATGGACAGCCATTTGGCGCGGGCACACCGGAAGCAGTGAACGGCACCCCAGATGTTAGGTGGAACAGCGATTAGTATAGGCAAGTGCGCCAGCTGTTGGAGGGAGTACCAAAGGCAGCCAACTGAAAATACGGAAAAGAATGAGCCGAGTAGGAGATATTGCCGGAGTGCAGCTTTGGGAGATTGTGCGATTGTTGCATCAGTGCGGGGCGAACCGACAACGACCGTGGCTGAATAGAATGCGCCCAGTAGTTCGCCTAGTTCTGTCGTGTCAGTTTTCGGCAGTAATAGGAGTTTTGTGACAGCTCCCGAAGTCTGTTCGATGCGAATTATCGCCGGCGATGCGGGCATATGGTAGTTTCGCGTGTGGTCCATAGTGAGTTTTACAATTTCGTTTCGCGTAATGCGAAGCAGTTCTGCTTGCCCGAATTCAGCGTCCTCGTTTATCGCAAGTTTGTCATAGTGTTCTGCTCGAGATTGAATAACGGCAGAGTCGAGGTCTGAGAACTGATGCCCGATACGAATACCAGAAATGCGGTCTTCGCCGAGATATACGCGAAGCAACGGATCAATTCTGAATGTCCGTGGCAAGTATACATTGAATGGGGTGGGCAATGCATTCATTCATGGCCTGCCGTTTGGCGGCTAACTTGTTATTGACCTGCTCGGTGTAGAATGTGGCATCCACAATCCATCATATTGTGCAAATCAGGAATTGATGTGAGAAGATAGCATTCTGCAAGGAATATATTCTTACTGTACAGAGTACCTCGTGGGACGGGATTGTAAAGAGGTAGCCTGTTAAATAATCGGCAGTGCCCCGATTGAGTGCCACAGACAATCCCGTTCAAGGTTGTCTGTCATTGCGCAGCAACCTGAGGGATTAAGTTTCAGGTAATGCTCCCTCTTACTCTTCCGGTTTTTCATTGAATGCGTTGATTTTCCGGCTTAACCCCAGGCGTCGGATTCTTCGTCGGGGGTGTTTTCTGCCAGTTCGTCTTCGGAGATTGTTTCATCGATAACGGACCAGTCGAATTCGTCTTCGCCGCCGGGGACGTCCAGATATTCGCCGCAGTAGGGACATTCCTGTACGGTTCCCTGCATGCTGCCGGGGTATACTGCCGTTTCTTCGCAATGTTCGCAGACAACGGCTATCGTTTCGGGAACGGTCTCATCCCGTTTTTGAGCTTCCTGAAGAATACTCTCCTGGTTCTCGACGATTAGTTTTTTTACCGCTTCGACATCCTCAATATCTTTCACATGCACTTCCACATGAGAAGTAGACTGACTGTCGCTGAGCGTACTTAATCCGACGCCATCGCTTTCCTTGAAGTGTCTGACAAGCTCAACATCAACTCCTTGCTTGCCGAGCCATTCGGTAACAAATTCGGCAATGGAAAGATCATCACTCGTAAAAATAGTACGTGGGTCTTCTCGTGACATCAGGTTACTTCTTTGTTCGTAAAATTAAATAATTCCAAGAGTGGCCGAAAATGAAATGTGTCAATGAGCATCTGTGTGAGGATTCAATTGAGTCATTCTTTCGGAATAGATACTTTCCCGGCTGAAATCAGCATTCGGGTTACCGGCCTGAAGTTTAGTCACAAAATCATCAAAGAGTTTCTTCCAGTCTGCGTAAGGAAGTTGTGCTTCAACACGATCAGCCTGTCCGGCATTTTCAGGTGAACTCAGGTCCTGCTCGGCAAGGTACCTCACATACTCTTCAACACTTGCGAAACCAGCAGAAGCAGCACGAGTTTGAACTCGCAAATTATCTGGAATTGTAATCTGCATTGTCAACGTGTCTTTTATTCCTATTCTGAACCAGTTGTATCACCTTGCTTACTGTTTTGTCAAAGTTTTTTCTTGGGTTGTGTCATCAGGGAAACGGCTATCAGGATGAGAAAACCGAGTGGGATCGTTACAATGCCGGGTTGACTGAACGGAACCAGAGCAGCATCGGCGCTCAACCCATATACTTTCGTAAAAGTGTCTTCAGAAAGTAGAATCCAGCCGAGTGAACTGACCATCCCGACGATCAATGCGGCGATAATGCCTTGGCTGGTAGTTTTTTTCCAGAACAGAAGCATGATCAACGAAGGCAGATTCGCAGAAGCGGCCACACTGAACGCCCAGCCGACCAGATAACTGACATTCATATCCTTGAATAAAATCCCGAGGATGATTGCAAGCACTCCAACGACAACCGAAGATATTTTCGCAACTCGCACCTGTTCTGCATCGTTCATTTTGACATGCAGCAAGTGTCCCATTAAGTCGTGGGTAACTGCCCCGGCTGAGGCGAGAATGAGACCGCTGACTGTACCCAGAACTGTTGTGAAGGCAATTGCGGAGATCGCTGCGAACAGCCATTCTGCAATACTGCGAGCCAGCAGCGGTGCAGCCATGTTCGAGTTGGTGACATCAAGCGCCCCACTGGTCATCGCTCCCAGGCCCATGTAAAGCGAAAGGATGTAGAAGAATCCAATCGTGACAATACCAACAATTGTACTTTTGCGAGCGGCAGCTTCATCTTTAACGGTATAATACCGAATAAGAATGTGTGGCAGCGATGCGGTTCCGCAAAACAGTGCCAGCATCAGCGAAACGAAATTCAGCTTGTCAATCGGGTTGTTGCTTCGAATTCCCTTGAAGCGAGGATGTTCGCCCGGTCTGAGTACCTGAGAGCCCGGTGTCGGTTTTTGGTAATAAACCGTCGTTGTCGATCCATCCTCTTCTTTAATGACAGTCTTGGGCCACAGGACAATTTCGCTTTCCTGTAATGTGCTGAAAAAGCTGAGCAGACCCAGCGGACCGGTTTTTTCCTGCCCGCCTGGTAGTTTTGAGATATGTCCCACGGGATGCAGTTCCGGCTCTCCTTTTTTGCTTCCCTTGATTAAACCGTTGACAACAACTGTGCCCTCAGTTGTTTTTGTTAACGATTGCGCTTCGGTCAGCAGGAATTTGTCAGCTTCGGTTGATTCTTTTTTCCAGACAGTGATGGCCCCCTCATTGTTTTTCAGTCGGACAAAAGGAGTCTCCTCCCAGGCGGCATCGCTCGGGATGACCGACCAGTCCTCTGTAGTTTTGTCCTTACCTAGATCATCTTCCAGTGTCTCTGCCGAGAACGGACCAAGAGTGCGTAATTTGTGTCCATCCGCTCCTCCTTCAGATGTTTCAAAACCACGGTTCATTAACATGAACGTAAGTAACGCACTGAAGATGACCAGCAGTGACCCTTTTAAGAATTGAACCCAGGTTGTCGAGACCATTCCCGCGGTAACGACAATCAGAATAACCGTCACTCCAACCAGGACAACACCAACCCAGTGCGGAAAGCCGAGCAGGGGAGTAACAAGTACTCCGGCTCCGACCATTTGCGGGATCAGATAAAAGACCGAAACAACCAGCGTACTCAACCCGGCTGCGATTTGAATTCCGGGCGAATTGAATTTGGAATTCAACGCGTCAGCAAAAGTGAACTTGCCGAGACGCTTCATTGGTTCAGCAACAATGAACAGTGCCACAATCCAACCGGCCAGATAACCGATCGAATAGAGGAACCCATCGTAGCCGTAAAAGGCGATCATTCCGCAAATGCCCAGGAACGAGGCGGCTGAAAGATAATCGCCCGCAAAGGCAACTCCGTTAATAAACCACGGAATCTGACCGTGAGCGGAAAAGTACCCTTCAGAAGTTTTCGCTTTACCGCCAAGCCAGAAACTGAGCCCCAGCGTCACGCCGACAAATGCAAAAAAGACAACAACAGCTAAGACAGAAGGTTCGTAAATCATTTACTTGCCTCCTTGTTTTCTGCCGCTTCATTTGCCTGGGCATCATGTCTTGAACCGGTCACTCCATAAATAAATGCCAGCAGTATCGCAGCAACAATCAACCCGAAGCCGTACCAGATCGCCAGGTTCACTCCTGCAAATGGAGTTAGCTCCATTAATTCAGTGGCAAAAAGATTAATGACGATAAATCCGGCATACAGCAGCAGATAGATACCAAACAGCACCAACGGCAGGCGATTCGTTTGCGAATCAGACATATTCTCTCCAGAGGTCTATTAAAAAATTATTGAGATTTCAAAGGGATTGATTATATCGAAAGGCTGAACGGACCCGGTAAGGCTGGTTTATTCTGGGACTCACCAATAAAATCAGGTTTATTTGAAATTTGAGCGAGCTGCAAAGAAATTGACTGCAGGAAGTACACTGGTCCTTCGGTCCGTTCATTCGGAAACAGACAGCATAACGGCGTGTGCCCTCATATCAAACCATAATGATGCGAAGCCCCGGATTTCTTCACAGAACCTTATAAGTTCACTTCTAAAGTGCTCCGTTCGCCTGAATACTCGGAAATTCAAAACTCAACCGACAGTATAGGGGTATAACCTGATGTGTACATTATTGTTATGAAGTTAGATGGCTTGGTCCTGTATGGCTGGGCCAACCAGATAACCGGGTATTTTATTGATGAGATTCTGGCATAATCGGGTTAATACCTCAGTAGGCCGTTCGTTTTATCAACCTGGAGAATAGAAGATGAAATGGATTATTTTCTGTGCGATAACGTTGCTACTTTTTCTTGCATGGGCGGCTACTTGGAGCAGTCCTTCTCGTCCAGCAGGCGATTGGCAGGCAGAATCCTGGATGCAGGAAGATACTTCTTTGCCCGCGCAAATGCCTGTTCGAGTTCTCTGCCTGACAGATTTACCCTTGCTCGATCCACTCCCAAAACCAGTTGATTTTGTTGCTGCAATCCAAAAAAGTAAGCAGGCGGGCTGCAACGGAGCAGTTTTGTCGCACTCTTGGTCAGCAATGGAGTCTGGTAAAGATTCATTCGCACTGGACGACCTGAAAGGGAGTGTCATTCTTAATGAAGGGCGTTTTCTTTTTCTGGGAATTCAAGTCCTCAATACCACTGTGAAAGATCTGCCCAGAGACTTGATGAAAAAGCAGTTTGATGATCCACAGGTTATCGAACGTTTTAATTCACTTCTTAATGCCTTGGCCCCTTTGTTGCAAAATCGAATTTGCTACCTTTCAATCGGCAACGAAAGTGATATTTACCTCTCTGCCCACCCTGATGAAATCAAAGCCTTTGGAGTATTTCTGGAAAAAACTCGCGAACACGCCCGAAAAATTGCCCCAGGGCTTCTCGTTAGCACAACGTTGACTGATGCAGGGGCGATGGACCCCAATTATCAAAAGATGATCCAGAAAATGGACGCACATTTTCTCACTTACTACCACGGTCAAGCTGGTGTCGAAGGTACGTTCAAAGATACCTCCATAACGAAACAGGAACTCCTTTCCTTAGCTGCCCGGTTGGATGACCGACCAATTCTGTTTCAGGAAATTGGTTTTCCCGCTCACGATAAAATCAGCTCCGCCGAGAAGCAGGCAGAATTTGTAACCGGAGTTTTCGATGCATGGGATGAACTTGGCGGTCGTGTTCGGTTAATCAACTATTTTATGATGTACGATTTCCCTCAAGCGTTTGTGAAAGAACAGGTTTCTTATTATGGCGTTACAGAAAATATCAAGCCGTTAGTTCGATTTATCGGTTCACTGGGCCTTCACAAAACCGATGGCACTTCCCGCCCGGGCTGGAAAGTGTTTGAAAGCAGAGGTAAGCTGGTTAGATAGGACGCATCCGATGCCCATCTGCAACCTGATATTTTACAGCCTCATTTCATCAGGCAAACAGAACTCATGCCTCAGCCTCTTTCTTCTCTTTTCGTGACGTGCCAAAACGAAGAGCAAACTGTTAGATTTGCTGAATATCTTGGCGAATTGCTTCAACCGGGGGATATTATTGCCCTCAACGGTACTTTGGGAGCAGGGAAGACGCGTTTTGTTCGTGCGATTGCTCACTTTTTCGGAATTGATGAGACTGCAGTCAGCAGCCCAACTTATTTAATTGTGCAAAGTTATCCCGCTCACATCTGTTTGCATCATTTCGATCTGTATCGCATTCGCGACGAGGAGGAGCTGTACGGGTCGGGATGTGATGAATTTTTGGATGGGGAGGGAGTCTGCCTTATTGAGTGGGCAGGCCGATTTCCTGGCTTTTTGCCGAAAGATCATCTTGAAATCGCATTTGAAGTTACGGGAGAGAACGCCCGTCAACTGGTTCTTTCTGCATTCGGTTCGAAACATGAAAGACTGGTTTCAGGGCTGAAGAAACAACTCTCAGAGGCCGATTTCCAAGACTAACAGCCGCATATCCCAGCAAAACAGGATTGTTTTGGTTGCCTTAACCAAATGGTGTGCGGGCTGCAAAGAAATTGCCCATTAGTGATCCATAAACCAATAAAAGATACTTCATTTGATTATTGCTAAAATATCACTCTTCGACTTGACAGTGTGGGGGACTTACGGTGCAATATATGGTATGTTTTGAAGTAGGTCTTGCAGAGCTTGGTGATGGAGAGGGGTCTTTATCGGTAAGTTCGGCAAAACGGTGGTTGTCTGTGGAATTATTTCGTCTTCACTACTCCAACTAAATGGGACCATGTGGGGGGAGTGATACAGTAGGAAAGGCGTTGTTTGATTCGCAGTCTTTAACCAACCGATGTTATCTGGAAGAGACAGGGATGCCCTTTCATTTTTTCCTTCCTAGATTCAAGGTGATTCAGGTGGAATCCTGAATAATCTGCAACTTGATAGGCAGACTTGTGTGATGCACCTTTCTGCTCTCACCTTTGCTGGCGGTTACCGAGTGGTGATTGTACAGCATTTCAAGTTGTATGAACGATACCCGTTAAAGTTTCTGAATATGATCTGTCGCGGGACCAAACTTAGACAGTTTATACTTCGGTAGCTTTACGTTAACGGAAAAATAACCACTGTTTTGATTCCAAAAAATAATGGTTATTTGAAACGCAGACAATTACGTCTGCTGATGAGACATTGTGTTTCGCAGAGTTATGCAGATGCATAATTTAACAGGGTCAGGCTGAAATGTTATACAATAAGAATTGCCGCATTGCCGTAACCGGAGTGGGGGTCGTTTCGCCAATTGGTATTGGTAAACGCGCGTTCTGGAAAAACCTGGTTGCCGGAAAGTCCGGCATCGGTTTCCTGGAATCTGTGCCCTCTTCAGGTTTGCCTTCCAAACTTGGTGCAGAAATCCATGATTTTGATCCGGTTGAATATATTAACAACCGAAAATCGATCAACCTCATGAGCCGGGACGCCCAGCTTGGTGTTGCCGCTGCGAATATGAGCATGACCGATGCCGGTTTACGCCCCGGACAGGTAGATCCTGATCGCCTTGGTGTTGTTTTTGGCTCTGGACACATCGCATCTACTCCTGAAGAATTAGCTGGAGCTGCACAAGGTGGCAACAGTATTGACCAGTTTGCAGACTGGGGCAAAGAGCGTATGGGACACATTCCTCCGTTATGGTTACTTCGCCAAATGCCTAACGTGCAAGCCTCGTACATTTCCATTGAACATGATGCGCGTGGACCGAATAACACAATTACCTGTCGTGAATCTTCTGCTTTGCTTGCTCTTTCGGAAGCGATGGGAACCATTCAACGTGGTGCCGCTGACTGTATGATTGTTGGTGCAAGTAGTTGCGCAACTGATCCGTTCGATGTGGCTCGTTTTAATCTTTTTGAATCACTGACACGTCGGCAGGACGATCCACAGAGAGCTTGTAGACCTTTTGATCGTGATCGTGACGGGTCAGTCGTAGGTGAAGGTTCAGCTGTGTTCGTTTTAGAACGAATGGAACACGCCGTTGCGCGTGGGGCTGATATTTACGCAGAGCTTCTTTCGGTTGGCTCCGGGTGTGATGGTACTACATCCGACCCGCAAAATTCGGGTGCTGGTCTGGTTTCTGCCATTCAGTCAGTCATTCGTCGTGCTGATATTCGCCCAGATGAAATTGGTCACATTAACGCCCATGGCAAAAGCACGCAGCGAGACGATCTTGTCGAAGCCGATGCCTATCATCGGGCGATGGGAGATGCAGCTTCAGATATCCCGCTGATTGCCTTGGGAAGCTATTTTGGTCAGTTTGATGCAGGGACCGGCGCTGTTGAACTGGCAGGTTCAATTCTGGCGATGAGGCATCGTGAACTGCCCATTACTTTGAATTACGAAACTCCTGATCCCGGCTGCGAGTTGAATGTCGTCAGAGATCAGACATTGACTTTACGAAACTCACTTACCTTGAGTGTCAATCGTACATCAATGGGGCAAAGTACCGCTTGCTTGCTTCGCGCACTGTAGTAATTGCTGTATGCTTCCATGATTGATAACGGATTGGGTTGCACATTGTGAAGTAGCAGTTTTCTTCCCATGATCTGGCTCTGGTACAGGGATCTTTTCAACTGTGTGTGGCATTGTCGGCGCTATTTCTCTGGATGGTCCCCGTTCGTTTCCGGAACAAACGCTTGATCGCATGGCAAATGCAATTAAGCATCGTGGTCCTGACGATGGGCATTCTTATTCTGAACCTGG
>WFOZ01000128.1 GCA_015487825.1 Planctomycetaceae bacterium | reverse complement strand
CGGGCAACAGATGGCATTTCGCTTCATTTTGAGAGAGATGATGATTTTGCCATCTTGTCTGATTGTGGATTGTTGTTCAAAGTCTTGGATGTTCGAGACGCCGAGAGTTTGATATATTAGATCGCGAGGCATGCTGGTGATCTCCTTTAAGGTGGTGTGAAAAACATCAGCATGTCCTCATTTGCCAAAAAATCAACCCAAGTACTAAAAACCACGAAGAACCATTTTTTGTAGGTTGGGATAGCGGAGCGTATCCCAACACAGAGCATTTCCGGGAGGGAATGTGAGCATCAGATAGAAATCATCCCTGTCGTTTTGGAGGGAATCGCCCCACAAAAGTTGGGATACGCATTCGCTATCCCAACCTACAATTTACCCACGCTACGGCACTGATTTCAATTGTGTGCCACTGTCTGGAGTGTCCAGCAGTGCGAATGGCGTTTGATTTTCCTACTTAAACGGAGGCTAAGATAGCGTCCCAATCCCCCATCTCACCATGAGAAATTTTCTATCGCGATGGTGCCTCTTGAGTCCCGAGATTTTTGGTTGGGGCTATTGTATTGCTTCAATAATCGCAATTGATTGACCGGGACGCAGGCGTTCGTTGCCTCGGGTGATAACTTGCTGGCCTGGTTGGAGGTTTCCGATTACCTGGATCAATTCTCCCTGTGCAATGCCGGTTTCGACAGCAACCGGTGCTGCGATGATGGTTCCTTTTTTCTCGCCTGGTGTAACTACATAAACCATTGTCGTGCGACCGCCAAGCACCAGGGCGTCTTTCGGAATAAAAAGCGATTTCTTTTTCGTCCCGGTCGGAAGCGTTACACGGGCAATCATTCCCGATTTGATCAGTGGAACATGATCTTCAATTTTATTTATGACGCGAATTTTCACCGGAAAAGTTCGTGACCGTAAATCCGCCTGCGGGACAATCGTTACCACCTGGCCGGTAAATAGATGCTCCGGCAACGCTGCGATACGAACATTAACCTGCATCCCCTGTTTCACAAACGGAACGACATTTTCCGGCACCTGGGTCAGAATATCGATTTCATTCATCGCCAGAACTTCTGCAACCAGTTCGCCCCGCTGAACCCACTGACCGACCTCGGTATGCTCTGCGGAAATAAATCCATCAAACGGTGCTTTGATTGTATGCTTGGTAAGTTGATCCTCCAGTTTTTCGACAGCCGTTTGCTGAATCGCAAGTTGAGCGCGAGCCTGTTCAATCCGTTCTTTGCGAGGTCCATCAACAACAAGCTGGTGGCTCTCCATCGCCTGAAGATATTTCTGCTCGGCCTGAATCTGTTCGGAGATAATCAGTTGCAGTTCATCAGCATTCAGAGCGTTACTTTGATAAAGTTCCTCTGCACGAATTTTCTTTTTCTGATGGTAATCCATCGCCGTCTTAGCTGCCAGCATGGCTGCTTTCGCCTGGCGTATTTCCGCAGGCCGGGAACCGTTTTCCAGCTCGTTTAACTCTTCTTTACGCAGTTTTAATTCGCTAATTGCGGCTTTCACTTCCAGCGAAATTGTCGAAGTTAACAGTTGTGCCAGCGGTTGATCTTTGCGAACGAAATCGCCTTCGTTGATCGGATACGCTGCAACCCGACCATCGACTGCACTGCCCACCATCGATTTTTTAACTGGAGTGGTCGTCCCCACAAAGGTCTGTCCGGCTGCAACGGTTCGCTCCACAATTTTTGCAACAACGACATTGGCAGCCGGTCGCTGAGCCTGAGCAGTTCCTGATCCCATCAGGTAGATTGCAGCGATGCCCAAAGCTATATTTTTGAAATTTATCATTCGTAAAAAACTATTCATAATCAGATTTGTTTCGACTGCTTACTAATTTCACAGCCCATGAGGTACGATCCTTTTACAGATGCTACAATAAGTTCGATTAACGGCAAGCTGAAGAGACCTGCGTAACCATAAAGAAGTCGATAAGGCGGGGAAATATCACCTTTGCTTGCCGTTAAGTAATCCAGTTGTAGCTATGTCCCCTTGACGTGATTTCAGTAATCCTGCTCGGCTGGTTCGTTTTGACAGCCGTCCCCAAAATCAAATCTTTCCGGGTTTAGCG
>WFOZ01000127.1 GCA_015487825.1 Planctomycetaceae bacterium | reverse complement strand
GCCAGGTTGTCCAGCCGCGTTTAGAGCCCCCGGTAACGACAAATTTTTTCACGGAGACATCGCGATATTTTGTTGTTATTTCCTGAATGGCATCCATCGCTTTGACTGCACTTTTCGTCATTGGGAAAAGCAACGGCCATGTTTCATCTCCTGACTCCAGGTACTTCAGAAACGTTTCGGAAATAAGATCGTCCTCAAACTTATCTCCCATCAAAGGCTGATTTGGAACCTGCAGCAGGTACGCACAGTACGAACCAGTTGTACCGGCGAGCTTGGCACCAGCGAGCAAATCGCCATCACGGATCTTGCTATCAGTACGACCACCAGTAATAAACAGCAGGCAATGCTCCGGATGCGTTAACTTTGTCGGCTCGAAAATAACGAGCAAATGCTTCCACTTAATCCCCTGCCAGGTTTGTGAAGTCAACTCGACATTATAAGCTGTTCCCAAATCCTGAGGCAGCTCGTGTTGCCCCAGCAGATTCCACGAAAAAGAATCGTCTTTGGCATCAACATAATTCTGAAGTGCCCTGGGATCCCCTTGAGGTTTTAGAGACTCTGCTAACAATTGAGCAGGCAACAAGAAAAACGTAACCATCAAAGCAAAACGGCAGCAAGAAAAACAATTCATCCGATTCGACACTCCTCAGCAGTCCAGCCTAAATTCTGACAAGATAAAAGTTGTAATCTCCAACTCCTGACTTTACTTCCTGAAGAATAACACAGCACGGCTGATTCATTCTGGCAGCAGCAACCAAACTGATATTTTTCTGAAATTTGCGAGCCGTTCGCAAACTTTTACCGTTAGTAATACAGTGTATCCATAAAACAGGAAAACAAAGAGCCAACTTAAAACCTGAAAGGAACCATTTCAGCAAATTGCAAATAAAATAGCTTCCAATGAAGTTTTTTCAGCTGGCTCTCAAAATAATAAGGTAACTATTCAACAATGTTTGGTTATTGCAGAAATCAAGGGTGTTTGCAGGGTCGGCTATTGCGGACCCTACGACAACGCTGAATAGTTACATAATAAGTAAAATCGAGTTGGATTGAAGCTCTATTCTTCAGTCTTCTCTTTTCCTTCACCATCTGTGGTCAGTTCAATTGTCCCCATGTCGATCGGCTCAGAACCTTTCACTGACAATTTTATTCCAGAAGTTTCCGGCTCAGCATATTTCCCACCAAGCTTGTCCGGCCCTCCATAGTTTCGGGAAATTAAATTCATCTTTCCCCAGACAAAAGTAAGAGTATACTCTCCTTCCGGAATTCCATCTCCCTGCTCGTAAGTGGAAAGTTCAAAGTTCCCGTTATCATCAGACATCGCCTGTGTATAGGAAGGATTATCCTTATCCATTCCGCCAACCGGAACACAGGTAATCATCAAAGGAGAATCAGGCGGAACTCCATCCACCGTAATACTTCCTTTTACAACAGCAGTATTTTTTCGAAATGGTTCCTCTTCTCCTCCACCACATCCAACAATGATAGAAAGAAACGACAACAGCAAGATTGAACGAATAACCAGACTCATGACCCCATATCTCCTGACACTAATGAAACAAGTTTTTTATCTTCACTAACGAAAAATCACTGCTTTCCCGATACCGCACAGACATTTACACTCTGGCAGAACATTGTGGCATTGCGTTGATTTCCCGTAAATTCAGTGGACTGCAAATATGCAAAAAGATTCCACAAACAAAATCTATCTCTCTTGAAACTGACTGATTCATAGAAAAAGAGTAACTATTCAGCGTTGGCGTAGGGTCCGCTACCCGCGGACCACGATGAGAGGTGAATCCTCCTATTTCTGCGGTGGTCCGCGGGTAGCGGACCCTACAAACAACATTAATTTCTGCAATAACCAAACATTGCTGAATAGTTACGAAAAAGACCAGGTTGTCCGCGTTGAAAAAACGAGCAACCTGGCCAGAAATTCTCTAATCACTCCTCTCTGCAAGCACCACGAATTTACTATTAATCCAGGAACGGGCAGTATTGTGGAGCATTAAACTTCGATTAGAATTCCCCGACAATCTCTCCCTTTGACCGGGTAATCAAACTGGCAAATGTGTGAGCGTCCACATTTGCTGAGATGAATCGAACAGCACCATCCCCCATTACAAACTGGGCACCGCCAGAGTGGAAACTCATATAGCCTCCACCGCGAGAGTTGGTACAGTTAATTGCACAAGGACCACCAGCAAGAGGGTTCCCATCATACAACGCACCACCAAGCCAGTGCTCACCAATCAGAAGATCGCCCCAGGCACCACCCTGAGTTCCGCCCAAGGCAGCCGTCAGTGCAGTATCAACAAGCTTCTTCCTATAAACATTCGTTCCACCAACTCGCTCTCCAAATACAACCGTATTCGAAGTACCATCTGTGATGTCCCGAAACTTTATTGCTTTCCCGCCAGGTTGACCATTTGATGGATTGATACCAACGGGTTCGAGAACTCCACCACGACTACCACCAGCGTTACCAGAGTAAGCAATGCCGGCATAGACACCCAGAATACCGGTAGTTACTGAATAATCGCAACGTGCAGCAGTCCAGGTAAGGTTACCTAACCCTGGAGCAGGAACGGTATAGTTATGAACCGTTTCCTCTGATGTTGAAGGACACATGAAAATAGGAATCGGGTTTCTAATGACGGCCAAGTTACTCTGTACAACCGTGGGATTGTATAGTGCAACTGCTTCATTGAAAGCTGGAACGCCACTGTCCCACTGATCGTAAAGCGGTGCCTGTTCCACATAAGGAAGCATCTGAATGTAGCAGCTTGAAAGATTGAAATCGCCACCTGCCAGGTTCCCGACAAAATAAGCAAACGGGAACGCACTATGCACATCGTGGTAGTTGTGCAATGCCAAACCAATCTGTTTCATGTTGTTCTTGCAGGAACTTCTACGTGCTGCTTCGCGTGCCTGTTGTACCGCTGGTAACAACAGTGCCACGAGTATGGCGATGATCGCAATCACCACCAATAGTTCAATCAAAGTAAATCCTCTTCGCTTTTTGCCCTGTACATTCACGGCGTTCATCCTGTCCCCCTTCATACTTTCGAAAAAATAAAGAAACAACGTAACTTCCCTCACCATATCTGCCGTTATAAAAATTGACCCACAGGCAAAAAATATGATGAATCGTATTACAGACAACTCAAAATAACGAAATTAAGTTGTAAAAACCTGAATTAAAGAAACAAATCTGATTACGAACAGAGCCCAACCCTCGTGTAATCCCCTAAAGACGCGGTCACAGCCCCTGCAGTGTACAAATTGAACACTAGGAGAAACCCTGTCTTCGACTGCATTCTAGCTTTTCCGTCAGCAGTGTGTCAAACATATATTGGCTCGTTAATGTTTAAATTGAAATTTTTTTATTTTGAGACTCTCTCTGATCTACTCAACACAAAACCATAGTTCAAAAATGGTATTTTTCGGCTGTTAACTTCAATTTCGATGCAAAATTAATAGTGTAAAGAGCCCAATCCCCT
>WFOZ01000126.1 GCA_015487825.1 Planctomycetaceae bacterium | reverse complement strand
GGTTGGGATCATAAGGATCTCGGGAGCCTGTGTGTAGTCCAAAACATTAGTTTGAGAGGCTGTCTGTGCGATGAGCAAAGGTTCTCGGCTCTGCGTTCATTATCATTACTTCAAGGTTTAGCAATGTGGAATAATTTTTCTATAACAGCATTTGCTATTGCGTTAGGTGCGATGGCGGCGAGTGGATGTGATTCAGCAACCGAAGAGAGTTCTGCAGATTCCCAGCCGATCTGGTATGAACCTGCATCGGAGCCGGTCACGCAAAACAGTGCTCCGGTATCCCCTGCAATCGAAGAAATTCTCGATCCCGGGACCTCAGCCGAGTTGGCTTCTGTTTTGGAAGAACAAAATGAAGAGGAGCAGGTTCAGGAAAATGAAAAAGAAAAATACGGAATTTGCGCCTCTTTGAACGGATTCCGCCCGTTTCCCGATGATGATCCGTGGAATCAGGATATTTCAAAAAAAGAAGTCGATCCAAATTCAGACCGTATCCTGGCTTACATCGGATTGGGAGGCCATCTGCATCCCGATTTTGGTTCCGGAATGTGGGGCGGGGGAATCATTGGGATTCCGTATATTGTTGTGCCGGGTGATCAACCTCGGGTGACGATCGAATATCAGGCTTATGGGGATGAAAGCGACCCGGGACCGTACCCGATTCCGTTTGATACCCCAGTCGAGGGACATCCATTAACCGATGGAGACCGTCATGCGATTGTTGTTGATCGCGATAATTTCATGCTCTATGAATTGTATCGCGCGTTCCCGAAAAAAGGGGGGGCGAAATGGCTTGCCGACAGTGGTGCGATTTTCAACCTGAAGACGAACACAAAGCGACCTGTCGGCTGGACGAGTGCCGATGCTGCGGGGCTGCCCGTTTTCCCGGGGCTGGTTCGTTACGATGAAGTTGGCGAACTGAAAGAGATTCGACACGCGA
The DNA here is from genome assembly GCA_015487825.1 of Planctomycetaceae bacterium. Taxonomy (GTDB): domain Bacteria; phylum Planctomycetota; class Planctomycetia; order Planctomycetales; family Planctomycetaceae; genus Rubinisphaera. The sequence continues at coordinate 6,926 of WFOZ01000126.1, read as the reverse complement.
TAAGATTCACGCTGGCTAAAACCCGTAGAGCGTATGTCGCCCCGGCCAGTCACTGGGCGAGCTCGGATGATAACGAACTGTTGCCGCCACTTGGAATGCGGGTCCGGTTAAAAGCAGATGTCGATATCTCCAAATATCCTGCTGAAGTGCAGGTGATTTTGCGAGCATTAAAGAAATACGGCATGATTTTGGCAGATAACGGTTCCGACTGGTTCATTTCCGGAACAGCCGATGATCGCTGGGATAACGAAGTGCTTGGCGCAATAAAAAAGATAAAAGTGCGGCACCTGGAAATCATCAAGATGGAAAAAATTGTGACGCCTTATTCGCTGTAATAAGAAGGCAAAACGAACCAGCTATCGCGGATTATTCATCAGCCGTTGAACGCTGACTCACAGTGAATTCTGTCACGAGTCCTTTCCTGATTTCCCCGCAGCTGGAATTGATTTGTTTGGTCAATGGATAGCTGCTGGTTGACTTTATCATTGAACGATCTACCATGCTTCTGTCAGCAAACGCTGCTCATATGTTTTTGCCATAGTCGTTCTTGGTTTATTAGGAGTGAAAATGAAGTCAATTGATTTTATCAGGATGTCTCTTGAGATGAGCGGAAACTGGATTTTGGGCTTGGCGAAAGATATGCAGGATGCTCCACTGACGATGCCAACTTCTCAGGGGGGAAATCATCCGATGTGGTGCGTAGGGCACCTGGCTTACAGTGAAGCCAATCTGGTGAATGTTCTGATTAAAGGAGAAGAGAATCCGCTCGCAGAGTGGGAAGGGATTTTCAAACAGGGAGGCGAGATTTACACCGATGCGAGCAAGTATCCTGCTTATGAGCAAGTCCTCGCCAAACTGGAAGAGGTCCGAGCGACAACGCTGGCACTACTCGATACGCTGACCGATGAAGATCTCGATAAACCGAGCCATGCAGAAGGAGACATGAAAGATTTCTTCGGTACTATCGGAGCGTGTCTGGGAGTCATCGTCATCCATTATTCATTCCACGGTGGCCAGATTGCAGATGCCCGCCGGGCAGCAGGCCGAGCCCCCATGATGGCGTAAGGCGCTCTCATACAGGACCCTCTCAAGAGCCTCTGTCATGTATTGAGCTGTGTTACGTAGCAAGCGGAAGAATTTTTCCACTCAATGTCTCAGGTGTCAAACGGCACACATCGCTTGTTCCATTACCACTGGGAGTTAATGCTGAAATGTCAATCTCTCCCTCCTCCGAAAAGAGCCTAAGGATGAACGTAACAGATCAGCATATCTATTCGAAATATTCTGTTGTCTTCAAAATGGCCACAGTGATTCTTGCAGTTGCTGCGTTTGCGAATACTGCCAGGGCCGCCTCGTTTGATATTACTGCTTTCGGAGCGAGGGCGAATGATGAAAGTGATGATACGAAAGCAGTGCTTGCTGCTTTGGATGCCTGTCGTGAGGCGGGGGGAGGGACGGTTTTAGTTCCAGCCGGGACGTTTATTATTTCCCGGCAAAAAGCGGAATCGCCGATTCTTGCGCTCTGTTCGAATCTGACCTTGCGAGGGGAAGGGGCAGCTTCAATTTTGAAGTTTGATCCAAAAGTGAACCAATCCAACTTTTGGCGAATGCTCGGCTCCTCTGAAGGTGAAGTGCGAAATATCACGATCCGCGATTTGCATCTGGACGGAAGTAATACCTATCCAAAATACGTTAAGGGAAAAACACCGGAGCAGTGCCATGGCATCTACTTTCGCACCGTTAAGGGGCTTTCTGAAAATATCACCATTAAAGACTGCCTGATCGAAAATTTCTGTGGCGATGGTATCGGTATTTCGCTGGGAAGCAGAAATGTGACGATTCGTGATGTAACGCTGCGAAATTTTATTCGGCAGGGGATTCAGCTGGCCGGACGCGAAGAGGATGGCAACTATCTGGTCACCGGTTGTCGGGATCTGGAACACTCGATCACGCCGGGCGGTTCCACAATCCATGTTGAACATGCAGATGGTACAAAAAATATTCAGATCATCGCCAACCGTTGCCGAAATTCGATTCTTGCAGGTGGGGTCAACGGCCTGATCATTCGTGATAATGTCGTCAACGGACGCATCGAAGGTAACGGCAATCGCAATATCCTGCTGCAGGGTAATATTATTCGCGGCACAGATTCACCCCGACCACTGATTCAGTTCGGCTATGCGAGTAATCTGATCATTCGAGATAACATTCTCATCCATGCTTCGGCTGATAAAACCAACGAGGAGAAAACGAAAAGAATCGGCATCTACGTCTGGGGAGCTTCCCGTTATCGTCCCGAACCGAGCCACGACGTGATGATCCGCGATAACTTCATTCAGTCAGGCGATACTTCGGTTTCACTCAACGGAGTCAATGGAGCAGATGTGCGAGGAAATAGAACAGATCACTCCAACAAAGCCGGGCAATCTGTTTCACTCAAACGAACCGAAAACGTCACCACCGACAGCGAATAAAACCCGTAGGATCTACGATAGCGGACCCTACGCAATGGAAGTCATTTCCGGTTCCAGACAGGCATGATAGATACGTTATGACATCTGAAAAATCCGGAAAACTCTACCATGACCTCACGCCGACTTCGGGCGGGTGGAACATGGCTTGTGATGAGTGGCTACTGCAACGAGCCATTGAAGCGGATGAAATCTCGCTACGGTTTTACTGCTGGGATCAACCGACGTTGAGCCTGGGTTATTTTCAGGAAAAAATCGGCGGCGAACTTCCCGAGCGATTTGTGCAACTTCCTAAAGTTCGCAGGCTTTCGGGGGGCGGGGCGATTTTGCACGATCAGGAACTGACTTACTCCTTCGCAATCCCCGCAACGCATCCGCTCGCTTCTGCTCCGGTTAAGTTATACAGCATCGTGCATCGGGCTATCATTGATGCACTGGCAACTCAAAATGTGACCACGCAAATGCGGGGAAAAGATGAAAAAGAAATGGATGGTCGTTTCCTTTGTTTTCTTCGAGGTGACTGTCACGACTTAACCATCAACTCACACAAAATTCTCGGCAGCGCCCAACGCCGTCGAAAAGGAGCGATCCTCCAACACGGTTCCCTGATATTAAAACAATCTTCGCACGCCCCGGAAGTCCCCGGCATTTCCGAACTTTCCAACGTGACGATTGATGTCAGCACCCTGTGCAACGAATTGATTGTCAGCCTGCCCGAGATCGCAGAAAACTGGAGCAATGCAGACTTCCAAAATCCGGAAACCCGGCAACTGATTCTTGACAAAGAAGCGGGGTATTACCGTTGATGGAAGCCAGGGCAGGTGCGTAGAATTCAAATCAGACTTTGCCGGTATTTCAAAAGGGTGAGAATGTCATGAAACAGGTCGCATTTGTTTTGATCGTGCTGTTAATCTCTTGCGAGGCAATACTGGAGAGACCACGTGTTATCGCTGCAGAAGATTCGGAATCAATTGTTCGACCCAACATTTTGTTTATCATGACCGATCAGCAGCGTTGGGACTGTCTGGGTGCGAATGGGAACTCGATCATTAAGACGCCGAACCTGGATCGTCTTGCAAAACAGGGTGCCAACTTTACGCATTGTTTTGTACAGGCACCGGTTTGTGTACCCTCTCGGGCCAGTTTTTTTACCGGTCGTTATCCCCATTCACACAAAAACCGTGTGAACTACACGCCGCTTGATCGCAGGGAAGTGCTGATGCAGGCCCGACTGCGCAAGGCCGGTTATGCAACAACCTCTGTTGGTAAACTTCACTATTACCCGCCAACGTCTCAGGAGGCAAGAAGAACCGGTTTCGATTTTGTCGAGTTGCACGATGCAGTGCCAAAGCTTGATCAGTATTCAGATTATGTGAAATGGCGAAAGGCAAACGATCCGCAAAACAAAATTAACTATCGAGCTTTGGCAAAGAATATTCCCGCGGGAGAAAACCCATACCGGCAAGCAATTGATATCGAATCTACGGAAACAACCTGGGTTTCCAATCGCACTCGGCACCACATCAAAAGGCTTGCAAAAGATGACAAGCCGTTCTTTCTGTTCTGTTCTTTCTGGAAACCCCATGCGCCATTCGAAGTCCCCGAGCCGTTTGATGCGATGTACAACGACATCACGATTCCGCTTCCCGAGCAGCAGACACTGGGGCAGATCAGGCAACTTCCTTTACCTTTAAGACTGTTGATTTTGCGAGGTCGACCGGTTTATCAAACAGACCGGACACGATTGCAGTGGATGTATCGCAGCTACTACGGTGCGATTTCGCATATCGACCGCGAGGTGGGACGCATCATGCAAACGCTGGAAGAAACGGGAAAGGCGAGGAACACAATTGTCGTTTTCAGTTCTGATCATGGGGACCAGTTACTCGAACATGGCTTGATGGGCAAAAACTGTTTCTTTGACTCTTCGGTTCGTGTCCCTTTGATAATTCGTTTTCCGCCCGCGGTGAAACCCGGGCATTACGATCAGCTTGTCGAATCGATTGATCTGCTACCCACCTTGTTTGAGTTGGCAGGATTACCGGAGCCTTATGAAAATCAGGGCCGATCTCTGGTCCCTTTGATTGCTGATTCGGGCCGCCAGTACCAGCAACGTGAAGCTGTCTTCAGTGAAAACGTCATGCCGGAAGTCATTACGTCCGGCAAGCTGGACTTCCAATTTCAAAAAGGAATCGGAATCAAAGACGTGCGTCATCCCGATGCAAAAATGGTCCGCACGCGCCGCTGGAAATATATCTATTATCCCGATGGGGAAGCAGAGTTGTATGACCTGAAAAACGATCCGAATGAAATGCAGAATCTGGCCGAAAGTGTCGACCACATCGAAATTGTTTACGAAATGAAAGACCGCCTGCTCCACTGGCTCACCACGGCTGACGAAGCAGACCAAATTGCACCACGCTGGCTACGACCGAATTAGAGAAAGTCAATACGCTAATGTTTAGAAATTTCATATGTCTTTGATTGATGAACATCATATAACGTGCGACATTCTTGTGGCAGGCGGGGGGATGTCCGGGGTTTGTTGTGCGATTGCGGCTGCTCGATGTGGGGCGAACGTCATTTTATGTCAGGATCGTTCGGTGCTGGGCGGAAACGCATCGAGTGAAATTCGGATGCACATTGTTGGAGCCAACGGCACCGGTGGTTCGGAAAGAGGCGAAGAATTACGAACCGAAGCGCGGGAAGGAGGAATCATCGAAGAGATTCGCCTGGAAAATTCGGTTCGCAACCCGCAGCGATCCCCCTCAATGTTCGATCTGATCCTCTACGAAAAATGTCGAGCTGAACCACATCTTTCGCTGATGCTGAATACCGCGATCACTTCGGTGGTAATGAATGGAAATCGCATCGAACAGGCGACTGCAGAGCGTCAAAGTACGGAAGATCGATTTGTCATCGATGCAAAAATATTTGTTGACTGCACCGGCGATGGGCGCCTTGCCGCCGAAGCGGGAGCTGCGTTTATGGAAGGACGCGAAAGCCGCGATCAGTTTGGGGAATCGCTTGCTCAGGAAAAAGCAGATAACAAACGACTCGGCTCAACCATTCTGATGCAGGCTCGTAAACATGAGCAACCGATGCCGTTTGTCGCACCGCAGTGGGCGAGGAAATTTACTCGTGAGGATTTGAAACTGCGTCTTTACGCCACCCCCGGCGATGAAGAACCGACTCACGAATACGGCTACTGGTGGGCGGAATGGGGTGGCGAGATTGATACACTCAAACAGAACGAACAGATCCGCGATGAACTCCTTGCAATTGTTCTTGGCATTTGGGATCACGTTAAAAACGGACCGCCGGAAACTGCGGTCGGTGCAGACCCTTTTGATGCAGCGAACTGGGCAATCGACTGGTTTGGTTTTCTGCCCGGGAAGCGGGAAAGCCGGCGGTTTCTCGGTCAACATATTCTGACCGAACAGGACCTGCTTGCGTCTCGAAAATTCAGCGATGCCATCGCATTTGGCGGCTGGTCACTCGATCTGCATCCGCCCGAAGGGATCGATGCACCGCTACTCCAACCGTGTCAGCAACATGAAGTCCCTCATCTTTACGATATCCCGCTGGCTGCCTGTATCGCCCGCGATATCTCCAATTTGATGTTTGCAGGACGAAACATTTCTGCGACACACGTCGCGTTTTCCTCCACCCGAGTGATGGCAACCTGCGCCGTTATGGGGCAGGGAGTGGGAACCGCTGCAGCGTTTGCGGTGCTGGATAACATTGAACCAAAAGCACTCACATCGAACCGGAATCTCATTGAAAAGATTCAACAGCAACTACTTCGTGACGATGCGTACCTGATCGACTGTATGAACCGGGATAAAGAAGACCTGGCCCGCGTTGCCAGCATCCACGCATCAAGCGAAATGCCCGATGGCGAAGCCGTTCAAGTTGCTTCCGGGCAAACAAGAAGCGTTCACGGCAAACGAGGTGCCCCGGTTGACCGCGAACACCCCGGCACTCATCGCTGGATGGCCGATCCAACAGAAAAATTCCCCGCCACGCTTCAACTAAATTGGGAAACTTCGATTCAACCAACCGAAGTCCAACTCATTTTCGATACCGGACTGCACCGTCATCTTACACTCAGCCAACACGATGGTTATGCCCAATCAATGAAATGGGGAACCGCCCAACCGGAAACCGTTCGCGATTACATAATCGAAGCATATGACGGCAACGATTGGATAACAGTGATTGAAGCAAGTGGAAATTATCAGCGAAAACGAGTCCACAAATTTGAATGCAATTCGCCAATAAAATCGATTCGCATCACCATCACTGCAACCAACGGTATCGACCATGCCCGCATTGGCGAGGTGAGAGTTTATTAGGCGTTAGTATCTTATCAATGAAATGCTGCGCAAAAGTGGCAGGATATTTTTTTGTTTTTTATTCAAGGGCTGTTTTCATAAAGGTAGGAACCAGGAG
>WFOZ01000125.1 GCA_015487825.1 Planctomycetaceae bacterium | reverse complement strand
TTCCTGATTTGCAGTCCAGGAATCGGAAATTATTGCGACTGTACAGGCAACAACAAACGCTCCAAGCCACCACCAGAGCATGCTGTTGGAAACATTTCTGACAGTTGTCGCCTGAGCATTTTGCCAAGTGAGGCCATCTGGATGCACAGGGCGTAATCCCGATTCTGATGCCAATGAAAGCAGATCGTGAATAAGAGACTGGGGCGACTGGTAGCGATCTTCAGGATTACTGGCCATCATTTTACGAACAATGCGTGCCAGTTCAGTCGGGACATTTGGATTTTTTTCTCTGCAATCGGGCGCAGGTTTTCCCTGATGATCCAGCAGTTTCTGCAATACTGTTCCGTCTGCATAAGGAGCCGAACCGGTGAGCATATGATAGGCGGTACATCCGAGCGAATAAATATCGCTGCGTACATCCACTTTGCGCGGGTCGCGTGCCTGCTCGGGTGAAATATAATCAAAAGTCCCCAGAGTCGTTCCTGAAACAGTCAAGTCAAGTGACTGGTTTTCTATGCGTTCTTTTCTCGCCAATCCCCAATCGACTAACTTGGCACGCCCATTGGGCATCATAATGATGTTGGAAGGTTTTATATCTCGATGGACAACACCTGAAGCAGCTGTATGCTTCAATGCAACTGCTATCTGAAGCATAAAGTTGATGGTTTCGTATGGATCGAGAACAGATTTCTCACGAATTAACTCCCGTACGGTTTTCCCTTCAATAAATTCAAACGCAATGTAGTGCAGGTTGTGGGCTTCTCCAATGGAGAAAACTCTTGCGATGTTGTCATGATCCAGACGAGCTGCAGCACGCGCTTCATTTTGAAATCGTTTAACCGCTGAAGGGTCACCCGCCTGGGCAGGAGAGAGAATTTTCAAAGCAATTGTACGGTCCAGACTTTCATCATGAGCACGGAAAACCGCACCCATGCCTCCTGCTCCGATACGCGATTCAACCACAAAGGGCCCCAGCTGCATTCCAGCAGGCAAACTGGCATGGTTATCTCGCCCATCTTCAGGAAACAGATGTCCGATTGTTGATGAATTCGGTTCGCTTGAACCAACATCGCTGGCAGGCATATTTCCTACGCGACCGGGACGAATGACCGTAGCCGGGCCTGACCCGTCCGGTACAATATCCGGCGTGTAAGTGGTACTCGGATTTTTTTTTGCCGATGATGCCATAAGGTTTGTGTAAAAAAAATGACTCAAGCTGGCAAATTACGTTGCCTGCCCACCTGAAAGATTTTCTCTGCCAGGTTACGTAGTATTCGAACGCATAAGATACCGGATCTCAAATCAAAAAAATGTTGACAATCTCACTCTTCACAGAAATATATGATGAAGACCGACCTGAAAGCCCGACTAATTTCGTTGAAAATCAGTAATACGACATTAAGTTTGCAGATGCAAAATCAGAAACAAGAATATTTTGATATGAGTTTTGATGTGCCCAATCCCTCCAGCAAGCATCGCGTAACAACCTTCCATGACGCGAACAGGAGAGGCCTGGTTCATTCAATTCTAACTGTTCAAATCCATTTGGGTTGTAGAAAAGCAGAAAATTTTGCCCTGATCCAGAGAATTCATCCCTTTCAGGTGTTGTTGTAAGTACGTTTATTTCCCCGATTTTGTTGGATGACGACGGAAATTGCCACTACAACCTGGAATATGAAAGTGACATATCTTATTACACATAAACAGGTTACGACATGTTCGCATTCTGTTTTCCTGTTCCGCTGAAGAAATCAGTTGGGCAATAATCATATTGTGATTGATATGGCTCACATTTGCTTTATGGCGAATAGTAATTCCAGCTCATCTTGCTACGGCGGTAGTGTTGCTGATCCCACAGGCGGGCCTGGTTGGGTCGCGGGTTGGGGGCGGGATTCTCGTAAACATGAAGTTCGTTTCCGCTGGCAACAAGAATCTCTTCGCGCCAGTCGCCCGAGACATCAGCCACATACAGACAATCGGCCTTTTCCGGGATATGCAACACAAATCGTCCGGTAATCGGTTCAAACAGGCAGACATCACCGCTGGTGTGGCGTTCTTTGGCAGCGGCGAGTTGCGTTTTCTCACCGGTCCAGTGAATAGGCACGATGACTTCAACGCCCGAATCAGACCAGCCTTCGGGAGCCACATCGTCCATCTTGTACTGTGAAATGATTTTTCCTTGTGCATCAAACACCCACGGTTTTTGGTGTTTGTTATAGCGACTGCGGCACCAGGTTTCTAAACCGGGGTGTTCGAGGTCAAACTCGCCGACTGCTCCATTTTGCGGCTCGTCGCGATGGTTTGTTTCCCACCACACCATGCCCTGATCGAAGTTGACCACTCCGACATAATTACGGCCCTCTTCCAACAGCACAACTTCCAGTCCGCGAATATCAGGGCGAATGTCGGCGATCTCCAGGCAATCAATGTGAAATGATGCTCCATTCACGAACTCTCTGCTGATCGGCGGATAGTGCCAACTCGTCGGCTTCCCGTCTGGGCCGAGGATTGTATATCCACAGATTTCGTCGCGGCCATCGCCATCAAGATCGGCAGCACGCAAGGGGCCGTGAGCCAAGGCCCCGAAGCCGGTCTTTTCCCACAGCGGTGGGCCATCAAGTTTGTCAATTGCGTAAGCTGATACGTAGTGTCCTACACGATAGCCTTTGGCGTTGGTCGCCTGGAGCAGCAGATCAACATCCCCTTTTCCTCGTAGATTTACAACGACCAGGTGCTCCCATCGCTCGGAACCTTTGGGATGTGGTACACGTATCGCCTGTTTCTCCCGCCCGGTTTCTGCATCTCGAATGTGTACGGTACTGGACTGATCCAGGTAGAGTAGCTCGGGCTTCTGGTCGCCGTCCACATCTGCCACCTGCACTCCCGGCGCATGATGTCCCGGCAGCCCGGCACGTTCGCTCGAACCGGCCGAGACTCGCACGTCCTCGCGCAGATGCCACAGACGCTGACCATCATGACGATAACCGCCGATATGGCCAGGTGATGTAACAACAAAATCTCTTCGCCCGTCGCCATCAAGATCAGCTGTTATTAGACTGCCACTGATATCGCCTCCTGCGCTGAAATCCAATCGGATCACTCGCTGCTTGACAGGACCAGGGCTGTCTGCTGCCACTGCTTGTAAACCGAACAGGGTTACACAGACTCCTATTGCCCAGACCATTCTTAAACCACAATCATTCATCTGGTGATCTCCATATTCAAGTGTTTTCAAGAGCATCATATCAGGTTCATTGCTGGTTTTCTCACACGCGATCGCGGCGTCGATGCTTCTTTCTCTCTCCCCGGCAACTTGGTGCTGTCCAACTAAGTATGGTAGAATTCGTGATCGGAGCAATCGTTTTCTTGTCCCAACTTCAAGAAATTACAAAGTTCCCGGGAATCATTTGCACCGCGATGAGCAGAGTTGTTTTGTCGGTACGCTGTGGTTTGAAAGTTTGTTCAAAACAGACAGGAAAGAGTTTTTCAGAAGGAAAGCTTTGCTCATCCCTGATTCGATTTGTTTTTATGCCTCTTCAGGGATAAACTGAAGAGGCTATGATAAAGGCAGGTGAGCGTATCTGCTCTCCATTCAAAAGAGTATTTATTGATTAAAGTGGGAGAGTTCTATTAATTACCTGCAATTCAGGTAGGTCAGTTACAACTAATCTTCAAGGACATTCAAATGCGGAATAATTTTATGTCACTTTCAAGTCCTATGGTTCTGCTCTGTTTCGTTTTAATCACTGGATGTGGAGCCGGCTCAAATCTTACCAGCGAATCGGGATCTGCAACAGAATCCGGTTCGACGACAGGCTCTGTCTCAGCAGAGATTCCCGGCGAAGCGGTTTTGACTGGAATCTCTTATCATTCTGGCGATACCGTTACAATTAATGTCCCGGAAATGCACTGCCCGTTTTACTGTTACCCCAAAGTTGAGGAAACATTGACAGATCTGGGAGGCATCAAAGAAATGAAACTTGTTGCCCAGAAGAAGGAAGACAAGATTGACGATCCGCGAATCGTAATCAGCTTCAGTAAAGATTTCGACTGGGATACCGCAGTTAAAGCTCTTGAAGAAGTTGGCTTCGCCGGTGCAACTGTTGTAACAACCGATTAGATGCCTGACGCATTCGGGCATCACGGTTGTTAATACCAGGAGTCCGTGTGAGTTTCCGAAAATTCTCTCAAAAAGAAGAAATGTATTCTCGGGAAAGAGTGCAGGAGCGTGTGATGTAGGCATCTTTAAGGACCGAAGGAGTGATCCAGCCGTTTGCATTCATGGGAATGCGTACCTGAACGGTAACTTCTTCGGTTGTAGAACTGATTTCTGAGGGGATGACTGTTACAACTGCCTGTTGCAAGCCGATTCTATCAAGTTCAGCTTCGGCAAATTGCTGGGCAACTGCAGCGTTTGCCCCGGGGATCGTGCCTCGCCTTGCTCCTTCATAGGCGGCTTGCTCTGCGGTGTGTGTAATCATGCTGAGCCTGCAGAAATCGAAAGCAGCAGAAAATAATAAAAATAGAATTGGGACCGTAATCGCAAACTCGACAAGGGCCGCCCCACGACGGGAGTCCGATTGCTGGCTATTCGATCCTCTGTTTGAATATCTTTTCATATTACTTACGATCAATTTCAGTCGATTAAAACAACAGGAAGCATTTTAGCCAGTTCTTCAAAAACATTTTCCAGTGTTTCGGCGTCCGGTGCAACATAAGAGCGTCCCCCGGTAATGGAGGCCACCTGCTGCATTGTGTACTGGTCTGCAGCTGCAAGAAACGAAATTGTGTGGATCACGATGTTTGCATCTGCTGCATCCTGAGCCGCTTCTATTGGATCTCGCCCGGTATTCCATTGACCATCTGACATCAGAATGATTGTCTTTTGGGCGAGCGCATTGGTAGAAGAATCTGTCAGCAAAGTGACAGATTGATCAATCCCTGCTGACATGTTCGTTCCCCCCATCATGATGTCATTATATTTGCTGGCGATAGCTGAGTTGATACTCCCCAGGTTTTGCCCCAGTGGTACTTCAACAATTGTTGCAGGGGTAGAGTGCCCTGCGTACGGATACCAGTAAGAGCTCAGGACGATATCTGAGCCCCAGGTGACAACTCCTACATCCGGCTGAATTTGTAACAAGTCGACTGTAGCCACAAACCTTTGGATCGCTCCATCAAGAGCCGCCCACCTGCTGCCAACCGGATTAGGCGGCGTAATGTAACCTGTAGGGAAATCGGGAGTCCCCGAAGGGTAGGCCCAATTATCTCCAGATTCATCGAAGCACATCGAATGGGAACGATCCAGGCAGAGAATAATTTCCTGAACAAGATTGGCAGCCACTGCAGTCTGTTTGGGAGTAAAATCCGAGTGCCCCAGTATCCTTCCGAAAAACAGCGGAACTGTCGGATTTGGCGAATCTTCAGTCATGCTGACAGTTACCTGAATGGCAGAATATGGTTGCTCATTCGGAAGAAATGTCCAAGTACCGTCATTGTTGACTTCTGTTCGCCCGAACTGAATATCGTTATTGGTAATCTGAATTTGCTGACCAGCCGCTTCATTTAACTGCACCAGATTTTTCGCGGCGGCTATTCCTGCACTCGTACTTTCGGTTCGTGTGAGTGCTTCCATTCCCGCTTTTGCAGAGGCATCAGCACTGACGCGAAGTTCTGTGCGAACGAGTTGCATGTAGGCAACATCAACGGTAAACACCAGCGAAACCAGAAACAACGACATCATAATCGCGATGAGCACCAGCATTGCCCCGCTGCGATTATTGTGAAATCCCAAGATGACATCCGGGCAAAATCGTATATTCTTCGATGCACATTTCATGATGAAATACCCTTATGTAATCTAATACTGTTGCCGAACCATAGTTACTTCTGCGCTAAGATTTCGATTTTGAAAAAACTTAACAGGCATTTCATAATTTGATTCTGCAGGAGCAGTCACCTGAACGGTAATTTCTGTTCCCGAAGCTGTTGCCGAATTGAAATTCGGCTCGAAACTGATAGAAGCCCCCGTGATCCCCTTGGCAGTTGCAATTTCATTGAAGCGATCAATCGCGTCCTGCATCGATGAGTTATCCCTGGTCGATTTTTTGGCTGCCTCGTAGGCGCAGATAGTCAAATCCTGTTTTAACTGGATAAAGTGAGCAGCTTCAATGCCACCGAACACTAACAGGACAAGCACCGGCAAGCAGACCGCCAGTTCTACTGTTGCGGTCCCACAGCGTTTACTCCCTCTCCGCTTACATGGCTGTATCAAACAGGCAAAACACGAGGATTGTTGTCGTTGATTAGATGATCTCATTGCTCGAAACTCAACAGTAGATATTAGAGAGCTCCATCATCAATACCACACAATCCGGCAGAAAGCCTGGACCGGGGAGACACCCTTCTCTATCGAAACCTAGCTTGGAAAAAGAAAGAAACACCAAGAAGAAGTGAATTTTTGCTCTGAATAGACCGGCTTTTTCAGAAAACTATCCAGTGAGTACGAATTTATCGATTATCAGGAGCAGAAAGCTGGTCACGTTGTCACCCAGCACGTCTGGTCCACTACAGATAGCCGTAACCAAACTGATATTTTTCGTAACTGTTCAGCAATGTTTGTTTATTGCTGAAATTAAGGTTGTTTGCAGGGGCCGCTATTGCGGACCACCGCAAAAACAGGAGGATCCACCTTTCATCGTGGTCCGCAATGGCGGCCCCTACGCCAACGCTGAATAGTTACTATTTTTCTATCATTTGCGAGCCGTTCGCAAACTTTTACCGTTAGTAACACAGGCATCTAACGGAGAAAGTCTGTTGATTGATATTTCGGCCGGCATATCAACAATTTCTGATCATATAAGCTTTCGTATTCACTCATTTCGAGATTCTGCTTACAATACAGCAGTTGGTTTTACCTTATAGAAAACAGAGAACCTGGAAACCGTTGCGGTAATGAATCGCTCGTCTAATTCTCCTTCCCTTGAAAAGCAGCACGAATCACTCGCAGATGCAGTGAAAAGAGCAGGCATGCGCAAAGAGATAAAGGAGACTGAAGAAGCAAAAGAGGAAACACCACAAGTAGTCAAAGCAGTCAAAACAGATCAAGTTGATGAGCTCACCAAACAAACTGAGGCAGCGCCACAGGGAAGTCTGAAATTTGAACAACCTCGTCCTCGTAAGAGCCCAGTTGTCCCTCCTGCTTCTGCTCGGAAGATACATCGCAAGCAGATTGAACAGCGGACAACATCTACCCCCGTATCACCGAGTCCGAAACCATCGCCCAAAAAACAACCTGAAAGAAAACGATTCTCAAAATCATCTTCCTACTCCAGCAATCGCAATTCTCAAATTCCAGCGACGGCTCAAACACCTACCCGGCGTTCGGCGGCTCAATTAAAAGAATCGGTTGGAATGATCAGGCATCTGCTGGAAGCACTGGTACTCTTAGCACTGGCAGTCACTCTGTTCCGTACCTTTGCACTGGAAGGGTTTATGATTTCTACCGGTTCGATGGCTCCTACTTTGCGAGGGTATCACTATCGCATTGTCTGTCCGGACTGCCAGTTTCAGTTTGCATGGACGGCGACAGAAAAGAATCCTCGGTTTCCCTTGCGCACACTCGGCAACGATGTTAACAATACGCAGGAAGACGCAGCAGCTAATCAGAAAATTATCTGTCCGAACTGCGACTATCGACATATCAGCAGCAGCGATCTGGTGATCAACGAAGGAGACCAGCTTTTAGTGGATAAGCTGGCATTCGAATGGAACGCTCCCAGGCGGTGGTCTTCAGTAGTGTTTCGCAATCCACATCGACCGACTCAGGCATATGCAAAAAGGATTGTCGGCCTGCCGGGAGAAGTCATCTCGCTGAAGAATGGAGATATTTACGTTCGAGGAAAGATTCAGCGAAAGAACCTGGCTGAACAAAGACAGATGAGAGTCCTGGTTTCAGA
>WFOZ01000124.1 GCA_015487825.1 Planctomycetaceae bacterium | reverse complement strand
TTATTAATTCGATTCCTGAACATCCCTCTGTGAATCAGGAACGTAACTACAAACGACTGGATTCACTTCCCTGGTTAACTTCCGATACTTATTTATGGGATATTATTCCAGAAGAATTCCAGGGAAATCTGGTCAGACTTATCGAACTGATTGGGATCCCGGAACGGGAGAAAATTGAGTTATACGAAAACGCATTGCAGTTTGGTGCAGTTGAAGCCAGAAAAGCAGCAGCCGAATTTCGAAACTCAATCGATCAGGATCGATACGAGCAGTATATTACTCAGGCATTTAATTCCCCCGATCCCCGTATCGAAGCCTGGGCGGTTTCAGAATTGAAGCAGACAAAACTGGCTGAAAAATCACGAATGCTTATCGAGTGTCTAGATAGCCCTCACGATATCGTAAGAAAGCAGGCACGCGAAGCGCTGCAGATGTTCAACCTGCAGCATGCGATTGAGTATTGCGAATCAGCTCCGCTTTCTGCTGGAAAGAAAATTGCAGAACTCCTCTTGAAAATAGATCCGCATTCGATTCGGGAATTATCACGGGAATTAGCCAGTCCGATTCGTACCAGACGCCTGCGAGCAGCCAAGGCTGTTCGTACGATGGGGCTGCAACAGCAGGTGCAGGAAGGGCTTATCGAAATGCTCTATGATACCGACCCGATTATTCGACGCACTGTCGTGGAAATTCTTGCAGAGTCTCCCTCGCCACAAATTGTTTCTTCGATGAAGATGTTATTGGACGATCCGAATCCACGTGTGCGTTCTACAGCCGAAAAAGCACTTCTTCAAATTCAAAATAAATATCCGGAAACCAATACAACTTAAAGCCGAATTTTCAGATCGAAATTATGCCCAAGCGTTTTATCTATAGAACTCCAGTACAAGTTGAATTGGATTAATCATGTCTTTTTTATATTCCCTGTTGGCAAATCTGCCTGATATCGCAAGATCCAGTAGAAGTTATGGCAGCGGAAAATATTACATCATTCTTTCGTCGGTCATCACAGCATTCGCACTGCTATGGGTGGTTATGTACATTCTGGATAAGAGGAAAAAACCGGAGCAGGGAACAACCGTAAAAAAACAAATTCCACTGTTCACACAGCTTTGTGATGCGCATGAACTATCATCGAGTCAATCAGTTCTGTTGAAAACAATGACGGATCGGGCGGGTTTGCAACCACCGGAAACAATTTTTATCGACCCGTCTCTGTGGACTCATTGCGTCGACGAATCCAGGCACAATCGTGAACCACTACTGGAAATCATGCAATGTCTCTTCGGAGTAGAAAGAGTTCAACGCTGGTTTCCGGAATATACAAGCGAGTCGGCAACATAGTCGGGGAGGCACCGATCCTTCTTGCTTAAACATCACTCATTCAAGCCGTACTCTTTAATTTTGCGGTACAAGGTTCGTTCGCCGATGCCGAGGATAGCTGAAGCTTCTTCTCGCTTGCCACCGGTCATTTCAAGTGCTTTTTGAATGTAATACTTTTCGACCTCTTTCATCGGATGCCCGATCAACGAATCGCTGCCGGTCATCATCAAGCCGGAATCGTGATCGTCTTCACTCACTTCAACAGGAGTAATTTCTTCAGGTAAATCATCGACATCGAGAACACCATCTAAGTCAAGCAGCACCATCCGTTCGATTGCATTGCGTAACTGACGGATATTCCCTGGCCACTCGTAAGCCATTAGCGATTTGATCGCTGCCCGGGTCGGGTGTGTCACTTCGCGTCCGTGCCGTTTGGCAAGGTCTTTCAGAAAATGCTCGATCAGCAGTGGAATATCACCAATTCGTTCCCGAAGTGGCGGCACTGAAATTGTTATCACCTGCATGCGATAGTAAAGGTCTTCACGAAAAGTTCCTTTGCGAACCATCTCCTGAAGCGGCGCATTGGTGGCTGCAACCAGACGCACATTAATTTTCTTTTCTTCGTTGGAACCGATCCGCGTAATTTTGCGATCTTCAAGAACACGCAATAATTTAATTTGCGTTTCCATCGGCATCTCGCCAACTTCATCGAGAAACAGTGTCCCTCCCGCTGCATATTCAAACTTGCCGATCCTGCGAGTCACTGCCCCGGTAAACGCGCCCGCTTCGTGTCCAAACAATTCACTTTCCAGAATGCTTTCGGGAAGCGCTGAAATATTCAATGGGACAAACGGTTTATTTTTGCGTTCGCTATTTTGATGCAAGGCTCGGGCAACCAGCTCTTTTCCCGTACCACTTTCACCCTGAATGAGAACGGTCGCATCGGTCGGAGCAACATTCTTCAATCGCTCGATCAACTTGTGCATCACCGGGCTGTTGCCAACAACTCCTTCGAAACCAAATTTTTCATCGAGCCGCCTGCTCAATTCTGCATTTCGCCGAATCAGTCGCACCCGCGTCGATGCCTTTTCAACCGCGGTGCGAAGTTCGTTGATATCAAGCGGTTTTGTTAAATACGTAT
>WFOZ01000123.1 GCA_015487825.1 Planctomycetaceae bacterium | reverse complement strand
GATACCAGTCCGAACACCACTCCATCGCATTGCCAGCCATATCAAAAACACCAAACGGGCTTTTATCGGTTGGATAACTTTTCACTGGAGAGATTTGGTTTGGTTTACGTAGTCGATGCCATGCTGGCCGCCCAAATCCCCAGGGGTGGTCAAACTCTCCGTTACCCCGTGCTGCTTTTTCCCACTCAGCTTCAGTGGGAAGTTCTTTGCCTGTATAGCTGGCGTACCCGGCAGCATCTCGCCAGGGCATGCCCAAGGCTGGCATTTGAGGATCATCATGTTCATTGGAAAGGCGTTGCGGACCTTTCTTTTCGAGGCTGATTTCATACTTACGATAAGCGTTATAAGCGGCAACGGTGACTTCATGCTCATCAATATAGTAGCTGTCGAGATACATGCTATGTTCCGGTGCTACATTTTTTTCGGCACCATCTTTACCCTGAATGAATACACCTCCAGGAATCAGGACCATCACAGATTGATCGAGATCACATAAAATCTTATTGGGATAACCGCCTCTGCTGTAACCTGCTTCCGGAATGGCAGAGAAATTCTCAGGTAAATCGACGATTATCTGCGCTACCGCTGCAAGAGGTTCTGTTTGAATAGAGGCAATAAATTGAGAAGCCCCTTTTCCATGAGAAGGAATGGCAGCTGTCGCTTCGTGAGCCCGTTTCCAATCTCTCTGTTCTCCAAAATCCATTAATGCGTAATTTTCTGCTGTTGAAGCATCGTAGAGGTTATCTAAGTCATCCGAAGTAAACTTGGGTTTAGCCCGTTTCTTTTTTACCTGAGCAGTTTCTTCAGGATGGCTTTGAGGAACTGGAACCGGAGCTGATTTTTCGGCAACCGGTGCAGGGGAAGGTGATGCGGATTCCTCTTGTTCTCCGCGGCAGCCAGAGAAAGCGATGCACAAGCTGATGACAGAAATCAGAAAGAATTGTGAACGAGGCCAGGCAGTTAATCGAATTGGGCCAACTGACCGTAGACTGTAGAGTTGCATCAGGATTATCTCCAAAATAGATTTCGACAACACTCTCGTCCTCAGATTTTTTTTCGAAGAACCATTCCATCACGGCTGGTTTGCCATAACCAAAAAGAAACAACGAGACTTTCGCCAATTATGCAATCAGGCAGTGCGCACGTGAAGCTGAAAGATTCCAGTAGAGGATTTACTAAGGAATAGTCCTGAAATAAGTTCCCTATTTTAATGGATTCAATTTGTAGGGTGCGTCGTGACGCACCTTTTTCGCCACAGGAACAGGCTGGTGCGTCACGACGCACCCTACGAAGTAACCGGGAACTTATTTCGGGACTATTCCTAACAATACTTTCCACTAAGCCGCATTCTACTCACTTGTCCAGAACAGTACCAGCTTTCGCAGGAGAGTTCCCAGTACCATATATCCGTAACCGGGGAATGCAACTACAGCACAAGCCGGTTTTAGGATTACCAGACTCTACCGGATTCTATGTGCCAGTAAATTCAATACTTTTTCTTATTGGCTAAAGGCCAATAAGAAAAAGTAAAACCCGACAGGAATTGCTTGGTGAAAAGCGATTTTTGATCACTCAAACCGGCTGCACATAGAATCCGGTAGAGTCAGAGAATTACAGGGCCATCGCCCAAGAAAAATACGTCCGAATTGGTCTTAACTCGTACTATATTTATAAGTTACGGCATGGCAAGCTGCTATATTGCTGATGACTTAACAGTCATTAAAGTAATTATTCAGCCATTCTAACTGGACAGCGTCAGGTTCTATTTGAGGTTTGATGTAACTCGTGATATACCTTGATGTTATTTCCTCGTCCCCAAGGTCCACCTTGGGGACGAGTTGAACCTGGTGCTGTCCAGCTAATGTTTCTTGCAGAAGTTTCCACCACTGAGTAGTGTGCCTTTTCAGGCCTTAATTTTTGGGGTTGGTTTTGTTGGGCCATGCTCCGTTGTCGCACTATCCGATGATATCGACCCCAAATTTAAGGATTGAAGATGCAGTAGTTACTTTGTTTATTTAGTAAACGGGGAATTGTCCTGTTTCTCTACAGGACGGTTGTTTCCTGAGGTGACTGTTTTTATATTCGAGGCTTTCCTACCGTTGACCAATAAAAGCAACCATTATTGCAATAGAGCCAGGTTTAGACGCTGCCTCACTATACCTCTGAATAGTTCGTCAGCAGTTTCTTGTCGTTAAATCCTGAATGAGTACTAATTTTCGGAGAGACATTTGAAGTTTTCATTAATTGACGAAGTTCTGGAACTTGAGCCGAGCAAGTCTATCCTGGCGGCCAAAAATTTGACTCGTGCGGAAGAATACCTGGCAGATCACTTTCCGGGCTTTCCTGTAATGCCCGGTGTCATGATGCTGGAAACGTTAGTGCAGGCATCTGCCTGGTTAATGCGAATTTCAAGCCAGTTTGAGTTCAGTACCATTCTGCTCAGCGAGGCAAAGGCGTTACGGTTCAAAAGTTTTGTTGCGCCGGGTGATCAATTAATTGTCAGTTCAACGGTTCATAAAACTGAAGAGGCAGTCTGGACATTCAAAGCGAGCGGGAAAGTGGAATCGAGAGAAGTTGTGAGTGCGCGACTGGTTCTAAAGCAGTTTAATCTCGGAGACAAAGACGAAAAACTGAAAGAGAACGATGTAAGGATGATCGAACATTTCAAACATGCCTGGGGCGAACTGGAACGTACAATGCCACGTGACAACTCTTAAAACATCTTCTAAACGGACCACTTTTTTCAATAAATTTCGATCGAACGGAGGGTAGACATTCATGTCTGCCTGCAGGTAGCGCATACCCAAAGGCGACATACAGGAATGCCTGTGCTCTTTTGGGAAGAGTTTGGAGTTCACACAAGGCTGGCCAGGTAGTAGATGTTTTGTTGATGCCTGACATGAAATCAGGCAGTGCGTTGCAACACGAGTTACACATCGCTACGTTGCAGCAGCCCTGCATTTTACAACCATTGGGAGAATAAGAA
Source organism: Planctomycetaceae bacterium (assembly GCA_015487825.1). Classification (GTDB taxonomy): domain Bacteria; phylum Planctomycetota; class Planctomycetia; order Planctomycetales; family Planctomycetaceae; genus Rubinisphaera. Next base: position 1,189 of record WFOZ01000123.1, on the reverse strand, counting down.
TGAAATTTGAAGGCAAAAAAGTTTTAGTCACCGGCGGTAGCCGGGGGATAGGTCGATCGATAGTAGAAGCATTTGCTCGTGAAGGAGCAGAAGTTGCTTTTGTATACAATTCGAATGAGCAGGCGGCACAAGATGTTATTACCACGCTGAAAAGCGATGGACTGGACAAAGTAAGTTCTCATCAGTGCGACGTAAGTAATCAGCAACAGGTTGACGAACTCGTCGAAAAACTGGTCGAGCAATGGGACGGAATCGATATACTGGTGAACAATGCCGGGATTGTTAAAGACGGGCTTTTAGCGACAATGGATGGAGATTCCTGGTCAAAAGTTATCTCTACCAACCTCGACTCCGTTTTCTACTTTTGTCGAGCAGTCACCAGACCGATGATGTCCCAGAGACATGGCCGGGTGATTAACATGTCGAGTGTTGCAGCTGAATTTCCTAACCAGGGGCAGGCAAATTATGCTGCCAGCAAGGGGGGGATTCAGGGCCTGACCCGGTGCATGGCCACTGAATTAGGTAGAAGAGGGGTTACCGTCAATGCGGTTGCTCCCGGGTTTATCGAAACGGATATGACAGAAGCTGTTCGAAACGCTGCAGAAAAGGAAATCAAGAAAAAAATTCCATGCAGAAGATTAGGAAAACCTGAGGACATTGCTCAAGCGGTCCTGTTTTTTGCCAGTGATGAAGCTGCCTATATTACTGGACAGATATTGGCTGTCGATGGCGGTTTAACACTCGGTGGCATTTGAAAGTGTTGATGCGTTTTTGCTTCCTGCTTGCATAATCAGGTATTGATCGGGGAAAAACTCGAATATCTCACGATCCTTTTTACTTTTTGGCTACAAGTATTGCGATAAAGCGTGTAACTTATTTGAACTTTTAAGTATTGGGTCTCGCGACAACTGAGAGATGCTCACTGCTCAGTGTCTGCGATTTGGCTGGTTATCTCGTGTGAGTAATGTGAATCGTTAAATTCTACTTTGTTCCGGCTTCTTTTATTTCCAGGGAAATCGTTATTCTCTTCAAACTGACGGGATGTCTTTTGCAAGAGGGGACTGTTTCACTTGGCAAGATCTGGAAGATTGGTTTGCCTTTAACGACAGGAGAGTGATTCTAATGCCCTCAGAAGAAGAAATTTTAAGTAAAGTTCAAGAGACACTCATCGATGCTCTTGGTGTTGATG